>JAUZRX010000133.1 GCA_030949985.1 Acidobacteriota bacterium | reverse complement strand
AGCGTGGAGCATGGTGGAACGGACGTATCCTCGTTCGTTGACTTTCAATGACGCACTACAATGACGCAATGACGCACTACAATGACGCAATGACGCACTACAATGACGCAATGACGCACTACAATGACGCAATGACGCAATGACGCACTACAATGACGCAATGACGCAATGACGCAATGACGCAATGACGCAATGACGCAATGACGCAATGACGCAATGACGCACTACAATGACGCAGGTGTTACTCCAGAGGCTCTTAATATTTACAGCTGGTGCCTAGGGCACCGTTTCGAAGCTGTTTGCGAGCGCCCACTTCGTGCCGAAGACGGCTGAAGCGCGCCCCTGAGCCAGGGCCACGGCAATCGAGCGTGTGAGCTGGATGCGGAAGCCCCACTGATAGGGTCGAGGGAGA
Organism: Acidobacteriota bacterium; assembly: GCA_030949985.1. Taxonomy (NCBI): domain Bacteria; kingdom Pseudomonadati; phylum Acidobacteriota; species Acidobacteriota bacterium. Next base: position 5,566 of record JAUZRX010000133.1, on the reverse strand, counting down.
TCGTCGGCGAGGTACTTGATGAGCGAAGTCAGTTCGGTGCCGATGAGTCCGTAGACCTCGCACGCTCCCGAGATGAAGCAGTGCCCGAGGGCCTTGGTCGCGGCGTCGTGGATCTTCTTCTTCTCCTTGTCGGCGGCCTTGCTTGCCTTGCCCGGTACGTCCGTGACGGGCTGGACGATGGTGATGTCGGTAGCTACTGGGACTCCCGTTGAGAAGAGGAGGTCTGGTCGCTTCTTGCCGGAGTCGTAATGGTAGACGCGTGGCTCCTTGACGGTGGTGATCCCGTATAGGGTGCATACGCGTGCGATGGCGTCGCGGACTATGTTGTGCCGAGTGTAGTGCTTCACTTGTGTGAAGTGGTCGCACCTCAGGCTGTGGTCGATCTGTTCGTGGTCGTTGGTCACAACAGTCCCGCACGCGCACTTTGTGGGGTGCACGCGGAGATGTGGCGGGAGGAAACCGAGTCGGATGCAGTAGGCAGCGATGAACTGAGCTGGGCTGAGCTCGCCGTCGTACCAAAGCCATTCGGCGTCCAGGTTGTGTTGGGCTGTGCGGCGACTAAGAATAGTCACATCAGAAGTAACGAGCTCAACATGTCCTTGGATGCCTTGTAGCAGTTGGTCACGGGTCGACGCGAACAGTTTCGGCGCGACGTCAGGGTAATTGGGAAATCCGGCCCCGTAGCGATGATAGATCATCTCCGTGGGGATGGACTCGCCAGGCGGCAGTCGAAGTGTCTGGAAAAGGGCGGCGCGCAGGCGATCATCGAAGGCTCGTGTGAGGGCCTTGATGGCGTCTGGCGGCATGCAGCGAGAGATGTACTGGAGACGTGGTGACCCACACAGCCGCAGCAACGTGATCTTCAGCTGCGGGTGAAGTGGGAGCCGCATGAGGGTATCGAAGTATTTCATCTGCTTGGCGATCTTCTCTTCTTCGAACATCCGGGTGCAGGCGAAGTCTGCGCCGAGGATGACGAACGGCGTGTAGCGTGGAACGGAGGGGTCATAGACATCGGTTTTGTCCGCGTTGACCGAGAGACCGATCTTCGCGAACGCTGCCGTGACGTCGGCCATGGCCTGTTCGACGTCGCGCTTGCGCACAATCATCGTGAGGTCGTCGCAGTACATTTTGCAGAGGTAGTTCTTCTGGACGAGCTCGCGCAGCGCTCCGTCCACTCCGATGCAGAAAAAGTAGGAAGATGTCGAGTCACCCTGGCGGACGCCGTCGTCCATCATGAGGGTCTTGAATTGACCGGCGCCGTACACGGCTAGCGACGATGCAGCGCCGTAGGTCAGTCGGAAGTACTGCCGGGTGGTCGACGAATGCCCTTGGAGTTGGAGCTTGACGAACGCGCGGCGAATGGCGTTGAAGGCGTTGGACATATCGAACTTGACGTATACGTACTCACCGTCTGGGTCGAGGACCCGGAGTCTAGCCATGTCTGCGTACAGTTCGTGAATGATCGTTAGGCACCCGTCCTTCCGACCTATCGCGTACTGTTCACGGGATGGTTTGATGCCGTCGCGACTCAGGGCAATCGTACCGAGAATTTTGAGAAACAAACTGGCAATTGCAATCGGGCGAATTCCTCCTGCTGGTTTGACAATTCCAATCAGCCGAGCCGCGCGCATGATCTCGCCAAGGAGTGTACCGAGCTCCTGCGTCAACAAATAGTGGAGGACGAACGTGAGGTCTTCTTCAATGCCGGGCGCGCCGCGCATGGCGTCCTGCAAAAGGTCTTTCGTCCAGCCATCGATGCTCGTCGCGCATTGCCGGTTGATGGCCTTCAATGCGTTCTTGAGTTCGTTGGCCGAGAACATCGGGACTTCTTCGCGTGGGAACGCTTCGAACACTTCGTCCTCCTCTCGAGGCACAAGTTTTCGCTGCAGCATTTCCACCTTTTCGTCGAACGGGATGTCGCCGTCTAGGCCGTTGTTGATGAGCTTGTTGACAGTCTTAAGCTTCTGGTCCATCGCCAGGCGATGGGCGGCTTCTTTGAGACGTTCAACCTTGTCGTCGTCGTCGCGATCGCGTTGTGGGCGATTGTTCACCCGCATCTTGATGTTGAACGGCGTGTCGGTCTGAAGGTGCTTGACGATGCGAGTTGATGAAGAGTTTTCGGGCAGATAGCGCGTCGGCAGGGTGAAGAACTCCACGATGGCTGCCTCTCGCTCGGCGACCGTCGGGGCTGCTGCTGCCTTGCGCAGGGTTCGGCCGACAATGGCTCCCCAGTGCCCGCACGCCTGCGGCGGCACCGAGCCGCGTGTCTTGTAGAATCGGAGGTGGAGGAAGTCGTCGAGGGTGTTGATCGCCAGAGGTTCCGGCGCTTCACGTTCGATGAGGACAGGAGCCGGGACGCGCTTTGTGAGGGCGTTGTCCTTGCTGCGGATGACCGGAAGATCGGGGAACAGGCTCGCGTCTCCGAGGTCCGTTCCGAGATCCATGCACTCGTTCGCGGCTTTGTCTGCAGGGTTGCCGAGGTCGCGCTTCATGTGCGAAAGGACGACGTAGCCGGCCAACGACGCATACTCCATCCGCGCCTGTTGGACGAGGGGGACGAGGTGTGGTTTGGTGGGCTGTGCGTTCTCGCAGATGAACTTCGTGGTCAGTTGTGAATCGCCGTAGACGTTGACCCGCCTGTCTTTGTAGAAACGTCGAATGAGCGCAAACGCCCCGATCATGGAGGCGATCTCGCCTGCGTTGGAAGTGGATGATGTAGCGAAGCGTGCGTGGCGCGACGTGTGCACCGTACCGTCGTGGAGAAGTTCGTAGCAGACAAGGGCAGCCGAGGTCGCTCCACCGACTCGCATGCCGCCGTCTACGAAGATGACGACCTCCGGCGAACTGTACGGGCCGTCGCTGCGGTTGCAGAACGTCGTAGGGAAAGCCGGAAGGCCGTTTGTTGCAGTTGTGCTGAGCTTGATCATGAGGATCTCGACGCCGTCGGGGCCCTCAGTTTCAATAGGCGGAAGTGGGAAATTCCCGATGTCCGAGTAGTTGACTCGGACGGACCGGCCCTCCTTCATGACTACATCGCCGCTTGATGTCGTCACGACTGGAGAGCCGGAAGTGCGCCAGCATACCTCTACTTGCTGGCCGACGAAGCTGTACCGCATCGCGTCCCAAATGGCGGAACGTGACATTGGACCCTTCATCGCAAGTTCAGCCTGGAGGGTTCGAGTTCGAGTGACCCTTCGGCTTTCGCGCTGAGATGGAGAAAGAGAATCGGAAGCGGCGGCCGTCGCTACGGGAGTTGTTCCGTTGGCGTGGACCGATGGCGGCGATGATTGCGGCAGTTGAGCATCGGCATTCGATTGTGCGGAAGTTGAAGTTGAAGTTGAAGTTGGGGTTGAAGGTTGCTGATGTGAGGGAGGGGGGTCTTTCGCATTGGAGGAAGCAGGTGGTGCCTTACGCTTAGGCGCCATCACTTCCTCAATGTTGAACGGACGCGCTGAGCGGTGGAACGAGTTCCGAGGCCGCGTAGCGCCCGTTGAAAGACCACAGTCGCTCGCCTTCCCACATGGCGAGGTCCGTGCCCGCTTCCCACTCAAAGATCACCGATTTTCCCTCATCAGCACTCGGGTGACCATCACCCGGGTCAACGATCGTGGCGTTGCCCATCTTCTTCGCGATGAGCGCGACCTCGTGTACGTTGCGAACGTTCGACACCCGAACCGCCCGTCGGAGCGACGGCTTGGTCTCGAGTGCCTTGATGGTCCAGGCGGACTTGGCGGTAGGTGCGAAGATGGTGCGCTTGACGTTCGCGAAGGCCTGCGGCGGCGGAAGGGCAATGTCGGGGTAGACCTTGACGTCACGCTTCCCCTCGATGGCGCGGTAGATCAGCGGCATCGTCTCGCGAGTAATCTCTTTCTCGAAGTAGACGCGGATACTGACATACGAACTGAAGTACGCGTACTTGGCGTTGAGCTCCTCGTTCTTGCGGAGGGACATGAGCAGCTCTCGCAGCTTGCCGAGGTCGGTCTGGTGCTTGAACCGCAGCGTGACGAAGTGCTTCTGACGCTCGACCACCCAGTCGAGGATGAACCGACACGGCATGACGTGGCACTCGGTCTCCTCGAGGATGCGTTCGGCCTCAGCCGGAAGTAGGTAGGCGACAGCGCGCGCGTGCCCCGTCTGGTAGCACGTCTTGTGCTTGAAACGAAGCGGGTCGCTGGCTGCCGCGAGGAGCGCTGTGTTCGGGTCGACGCCTGGGGCCTCGATCACACTGTCGTCGTCGTCGTCGCTCGGCTCGTCGCGAACGTAGCTTCCGAACACAGTTTTGAGGAAGCCTCGAGTCTGAGGGTTCTCGATTCGGCTTTTCTTGTTCGAAGGCACGGCGTTCACAGCAGCGGCAGCCTCCTCGCCACCGATCTTGTGGGCCGCGTCGGCCGCCATCTTGCGGCAAAGTGTCTCGACCTTCGGCATGTGCTCTTCGGCGGCCTCGAGGTTGTAGGGCTGCCGAACGGAGTCGTCGTCGTAATTGATGGTCTCTTCGACGGATGCGGTCACGAGTTGGTTGTTGAGGATTCGCGCCATGAGGGGAATCTCGGTCACGCGGTCCTCCAGCGAACCGTACCGGTTGGAACCGGCAATCGGTGGGACGAGGTCGGACTGGCAGTCAAGGAGGATCAGCAGCGGGAACTTGCCGATAACGGGGAAGAAGACGACTCTGCCAGCGTGGAGCATGGTGGAACGGACGTATCCTCGTTCGTTGACTTTCGCGGCGGAGAAGGATGAGTAGTCCTTGTTGCAGCGGATAGCCCAAGTCTTCTGGCCCGCGAAAACATCGTTGCCGAACTCAGTCGGCCGGAAGAACGGGAAGGTGGCATCGAAATCGGACGGATCGATCTTACAGATCCAGCAGAGAAGCATGCGTTGTGTCAACGTGAGGTTGACACGGTGTGTGACGGTGGTGTGGGCGGCGCCGCGCTTGTTCGCGGAGAGGCGGCGGTTGGCGTCGCGGGCGTTGTTGTGGCGGTTCGTCTTCTCGGCGGCGTCGTCGTCTGACTCGGCGACGTTGGCGCGAGAGCGGTTGTCGGAAGTGGCTGCGGCAGCGGGCTGCGCGGCAGGGGAAGTGGGTTCGACGCGGTCTATTGCGGGCGCATCCCGTGTAGACTCGTCGCGTTGGACGCGGTTCTCTTCGCGGGCGATGCCCGCAGCGATGCCCTCTGCATCGGTCTTGTCGGTGGTATTCTGATTCTTCGTCGCCGTCTTGGCGGTCGAAGAGTCAGACTGCTTGGCCTTCGACAGCTTCTTCTTGTTCTTCGGACCGACGGTTGTGAACGGTTTATCGTTCCCACCCATCGTCCGAGTACACGTGTTGTTGTTTTTGTTGTTGTTGTTGTTTTGTTTGTCGATGCCGCTTAAGCGTGTAGGCGAGCTCGCTTCGCTCGCTCGCCACCCCCGCCCTCGCCGACCTTCTCCTCGGTCGAGGTTCGCTCGCTTCGCTCGCTTCACCGCTCCCTCGTCGAGGCCGCCTCGGGCAGTCGCGCTCGCTCAGCAGCAGTGTCCTCTTCTCAACGGGAGTCCCAGTAGCTACCGACATCACCATCGTCCAGCCCGTCAC
>JAUZRX010000132.1 GCA_030949985.1 Acidobacteriota bacterium | reverse complement strand
CCGGCCGACTCACCCGGCCGCGTGGCGCACTCACCCTGACGATGAACGCGAACAATGCGGCACAATCACAGATTGAAGGCTACCTGGCGGGACTCGAAAAAGCAGCGTAGAAAACTGCGTCAGTTTATGCAACGCTGGGGTCTACTCTCGGCAGCAAATACACTGACATCACCGGAGTCCTGAGCCGCAGAAACCTCAGACTGCTCGGTCAGCCTACGCTCCACCTCCCGAAGCGCATTCGCATTCTCTTGCCCGAACCGCTCCAACGTCTCGGGGCCTTGGGCCGCGGCCTCCGCCATACCCTCCAGCAGCGTCGCGCCCTGGCGCAGGGTGTCGGCCAAGGCTCTGTTCTTCTCCGCATCATCCCCTTCAGACGCCGCGGCCTGGGCGTCGAGCTGCTTGGCTGCTGCCTTCATCTTCTCGGCCAACAACGGCGCATCGCGCTGAACCCGCCACGCCCGAGCTTCCCGACCGCCTTCGACCGATCGTGCCACGAATCTCGCAAAGCTGGCTGAGACACGAACACCATCGACTCGCCAGGAAGACTTCTCCTGGCGCTGCCTGTCCAGGTTCATCTCCTTCGCCTTCTTCTTCGCCAGCCCCGTCGGGTCGATCCACGAGATCGGGCTCGACCCGGTGTAGGCGTAGAGGTTCAGGCCGCCGTCCTCGCCGATGGGGTCCTGCTCGATGAAACGGCCCGTCTGGGGGTCGTACCAGCGGGCGCCCATCAGGTAGAGGGCGCGGCGCTCCTCGGCGATGCCGTCTCCGTCGCGGTCGATGTCCGCGGCGGACAGGGGCTCGAGGCGAGCCCCCGCGTAGCCGTAGGGCACCGCCAGCTCGCCGGGGGACCAGTCGGGGAGGATCACCTTCCGGCCGTAGGGGTCGTAGGCCGCGCCGCCGTCCATCACCGCAGCGCCGTTCTCGTCGCGGGTAGCCGCCACGATCGAGCCCAGCCGGTCCTGGTGCAGGTAGACGACCTTGCCGTTTGTGTCCTTCGCGCGCACCAGGGTGCTGCCGGCCCAGACGTTGACCCACACCCCCCGGCGGCCGGTGCTCTCGTCGGCGATCTCCAGCACCGTGCTGCCGCCGTCGTGCACCAGCCAGGTCTTGCCGTCGCCGCCGGCTTCCTCGCGCCAGCTCAGGCGGCCGGAGGTGTCGTACCCATAGCGCACCACCGTCTCCGGGCCGCCGCCGGTTTCTCGCTGAACCTCCACCAGGCGGCCGAGGGCGTCGTGCACGTAGCGGGTGTGTGTGCCGTCCTCTTCTTCCTTGCGGAAGAGGAAGCCCCGGGCCGCGTCGTGCTCCCGGACCAGGGTCAGCGCCTCCTCCACGCCGTCGCCGTCTCGATCGAAGCTGGCGTCCCATTTGTCGTAGGCGTTGATCGGGTCCACCTCCGGGGTCCAGAAGGCCTCGCTCTCGCTCTCCTTGTGCTCGCGCCAGTTGCCGACTTCGTCGAGGTTCCAGTCGTGGAAGGCGGTGGGGGTGCCGGTCACCGCCGCCCCGTCCCACAGCCCCTGCCGAAAGGTCAGCAGCCGGCCGAGCTGATCGTACCTGAAGGTCTGGCCTCGGAGTCGGCGCCCGCGCGGCCGTGGGGCCAGACCAGGCTCGTCACCCGGTCGTTCGCGTCGTAACCGATCTGCTCCTCGAAGAACACCGCGCCCGCAGCACCGGCGCGCACCACGCCCCGGGTGCGGCGGCCGGCCTGGTCCCAGTCCGTGGCCACCGCGCCGCTGGCGCCCTGCCAGGCGGCCCACTGGGAGCCGTCGGCGTAGTTGCTCTCCACCATGCAGGAACCCCTGACTGGCTATCATCGGCAACCGAGACACGATGGCGCCGTCACTAATCCGGAAACCGCATGCCCGCAAGCCCCGGCTGACCCGTCAGTGTCTCCGGTAAACGTAGCGAGGCCCATCTACCAGCCAGTAGTCATCAACGGTGACTGGACACAGCGCCCTCAGGTTACCGTCGAGCAAATGCCTCTTTGCCCAAGTTTTTCCGCCGTCCACACTGACCGCAACTGAATAGCTCAGGGGAGGCCCTTTCTCGAACAAAACAACCAATCCACTCCCGGTGACCCACAGGGATTTCGCGC
>JAUZRX010000131.1 GCA_030949985.1 Acidobacteriota bacterium | reverse complement strand
CAAGCGCGCTGGCTTGATCTTTCCCGTCGGCCGTGTTTGCACGATGCTGCGCAAGGGCTGCTTCGCGCCGCGCGTGTCGCGCACTGGTGGTGTGTTCATGACCGCGGCCCTCGAGTTTGTGGTGGCCGAGCTGCTCGAGCTGTCCGCGAAGGCTGTGCTCCAGCGCGGCAAGTCCAAGCGCATCACGCCGCGTGCCCTCACGCTGGCGGTGCGCCACGACGCTGACCTCGGCGCGCTCTTCAAGGACGTGACGCTGTCCCGCGGCGGTGTCGTGCCGAAGGTGGAGAAGGCCCTGGAGGCCAAGAAGGCCAAGGCGGGCAAGAAGACCAAGTCGGCGTGATTTGATCTTGCGTTGCGCAAGGAAGTCGCCGCGCGGCGGCCGGCGCAGAAGGAAACCCCGAAGACTGAAGAAAGAAACACACTTCCCGAGGCGGCTACCGGCAGTTACTCCAAGAGCACTCACGTGCGAGGAGCGATGCGCCGGGGCGCCCGAATGCACACACGCACTTACTGCTGCGTGATGCTGCCGACGTCATGAGCGTTGACCGTTGTGGATGCGTCGTGTGTCGTGACGCGAATCGCAAGGGGTGTGTCGATTGTGCGCATGGGAATCACCTTGTTGCTGTAGGAGTCCGCTTCCGCGTTTCAAGTTACGATGGCCGCTGGCAAGATCAACCGCAAGTCGGCGACGAAGGCCGTGAAGAGCACCCGCAAGCCGAAGCGCAGCTTCTCGACCTACATCTCGAAGGTGCTCAAGGGCGCGTCCAAGTCGAAGCTGACCCTCAGCTCCAAGTCCATGAAGGTGCTCAACAGCCTCGTCGAGGACATGTTCTCGCGCATCGCGACCGAGGCCGCCGCCCTTGCCCGCAGCGCCAAGAAGCGCACGCTCGGTTCCCGCGAAATCCAAACCGCAGTCCGACTTTCCTTCCCCGCGGAGCTCGCGAAGCACGCGATGGCTGAAGGAACTCGAGCTGTCGCGAAATCCGCGTAAAACGCGACGATGCGCGTGCATTCGCGCGGATTGGCAGACGCGGCCCGGCACGGCCCGGCCCGGCCCGGCACGGCCCGGCACGGCCCGCCACGGCGCGGCACGGCGCGGCACGCGTCGATGCGGGCTGACGACGAAAACCCCAAGATCCAAGAAAGACACCTGCTGACCCACGACAGCTGATTCGCTGTTGCCGACGGGAGGAGCTGACCAATCGATGATCCGTGGACCGTTGTTATGCGAAGAGTTTCCGGCGGCGCGTTTCACAACTCCACACGGACCCTCCATCGATGCTGCGCTGTAGGTTTGCCCCCTCAAGTTTCAAGATGGCCACGCCGAAGAAGGGTTCCCGCAAGGCGTCCAGCAAGTC
>JAUZRX010000130.1 GCA_030949985.1 Acidobacteriota bacterium | reverse complement strand
GCGGGCCCTCGACAACGTGTTCATCGAACGGCTCTGGCGTTCCCTCAAGTACGAGGAGGTTTACCTTCATGGGTACAGGGACGGCTTCGAGGCCGCCGACAGCATCGGCCACTACCTGGAGTTCTACAACAACGAGCGGCCATATCAGGGACTCGGCGATCGAGCACCCTACGAGGTGTACACCTCACTGGCTTGGGCAAACGCATGATGAACCAGCGCGATCCACATGTGGAAATCCCCCCCAACCCCCCCCTTTGCGCTCGCCCTGTGGATAACTCTCCGCTACGCTCCGGGTTCCCCACAGGGCAAGCGCCTGCTGCTGGACTCCCTCTCGGATCCACCTTAACTCGCCCCGGGAACTGTCCAACGATTGGGGTCCACCTCAGTGGAACGAGAGGCGCGTGAGAGACGTGCTGCTATCTGATCGTCTGGCCGCGTTTATTCGGTCCCTTCCGGAGCGCCGTGAGTACACTCGGGAGGATCTTCTCGTCGCCGCAGTAAGGCTCGCCGAGGACCCCCACGAGGGTTTTGGTGGTGTACGACGCTCCTTTCGACTGGGTCAACCGTGGTGCGCGTGTGGCCCTGATTGGCGTTACACCGGGCTTCACCCAGATGCAGATCGTCTACCGTGCTGTGCGGGTGAATCTGCTGGCGGGTGCGAGCACGGAAGACGCCTGCAGGTTGGCCAAATACGAAGCCAGTTTTGGTGGAACCATGCGGGGGAATCTCGTGCGGATGCTTGACGAACTCGAAATAGGCAAACTCCTTCGGCTCTCATCCGCAGCCGACCTCTTTGGTCCCGCGTCCCATCTGCTGCACACCACGTCGGTTGTCCGGTACCCCACGTTCCTCGGCTCCCGGAACTATACAGGCAGTCGGCCTCCGCTCCTGCGTTCCGCGTTCCTGATGCGATACGCTCGGGAGGTTCTCGCGCCAGAGCTGTGTCAGCTCCAGGGTGCAGTGTTCGTCCCGCTCGGGAGGAGAGTGGCCGAGGTCTTGGAAATACTGGAGATCGAACGGAGCATCCCGGACGGTAGAATTCTGTATAGATTTCCGCATCCATCGGGGGCAAACGGCCACCGGGCGAGGCAGTTCAAGGAGGCGAAACTAACGCTGAGGCGATGTCTCAAGGAGGCCTTGAGTGCGAGTGTCCCTGCTGGCGCTGTTCAACAACCGCATGCAGTGGACAGCGCGCCGCGCCGCCGCTGATCGGCGAGGCGTTGGGACGCTTG
>JAUZRX010000129.1 GCA_030949985.1 Acidobacteriota bacterium | reverse complement strand
CCCCCCCTAACCTTCCCCCCCCTAACCTTCCCCCCCCCTAACCTTCCCCCCCTAACCTTCCCCCCCTACCTAACCTTCCCCCCCTCCTTGAAACACTTTGCCGCGTCCGAATATTTTTGTAATGCCCAGCGTTTGCAAAAGTTCGAACGTGCGATCACGCGCAATGGAATATACAGATGAAGCTACCCAGTGTTCGTTTTGAAATTAGCCGCTAAGACCAAAGTTTACTATCCGACTGCCAAAAACCGCCCACACACAGCACCCCGAGGTCATAACCACGCCTGCTTCGCCATTGCGGCTGTGCCGCCCATGACACCGAAGCGATTGTCTTTGTAGAAGTGGCTGAGACATTTTCTCAACCACCGTCCCATCGCGACATGAAATGCGCTAAACCGCGGAACCCACATGCTACACCACGCACGTTGCCGCTCGAAAAGAAATGGAGATGAATGAACGCCCCGTACTGCCACAAACATACCCCACCGACGGCCACCACAAGGCCTAACAACACAACCACCGTGCACCATGCACCGCGCAACGTGCAGCAATGTCGCGAAACCAAATCCAAAAGTCGGCGAGACATTTTTTTACTTGGGTAGTAAAATCAACCCGTTCGACGAAATTCAAATTGCATCCGCGTTCGTTCCCGCATAGTTGTAATCTCCGCAAAACGAATTTTGAGAAATCATTTTTTTCGCGGCGCAAAGTGCACCTGAGATTTTCAACCACCAGGCGACCACGAACAACCATACACACGCCACCGTGTGCACAGGGCCGGTTTTTTCGAAATCCCAGACGGCGTGGAGAAAACTTTTTTCGACGCGACCAGTGCTGAGGCAATACGCAATCCGATGATGGCAGTTGGTCCCCGAAAAGTTTTCGACGATTTTTGGCCAACTCGATTTTTTGATTTTTTTGACCACCCGGCTGCTGCAGCGTCGCGCCGTGGTGGTGCTGGGGCGTGCCGCCGTGCGTGCCGAAACGCGAAAAACAAACTGATCCGCACAAGCCCGCGAAGCATCCAGTGGCATCAGAATTCGAAATTGAGTTCCGCTCCGAAAATTTCAGCTCGCGAAAAGTTTTTTTAATACTCGACTTTTTTGAGTTTGAGCAGAACTTTTTTCAAAATAATTTTGACGACCAAACCGCGGTGTGAAAAGTGCCCCGCGGCGGGATTCGAACCACCGGCCTATCCGATCTGAAACAGGTGCTCTACCACTGGGCTATGCCTGCACGGGTACCGGCCCAGGTACTATGAAATATTAGGAACCTAGCCGCGTGACCGGATGGTTGCTGTTTGACGCTTATTTGACTTTTGAAATATACCGGATATGTGGTGATAGTTCCAAGGAGCGCTCGTCAGGTTTGGCCACCTGACGAATTCTTCCGAAGAGCCTTCCGTGCCCACACTCTCTCTCCAACTCTGTCCCTCGGCTTC
>JAUZRX010000128.1 GCA_030949985.1 Acidobacteriota bacterium | reverse complement strand
TCCCGCGCCGTTCGAGAAGCCATCGAAACCTGCGCCGGGAAGAGCATCGAGCCGCTTCCTCCACAACCGTTGCGCCGACCTGTCTCCCTGCTGTCGTGCAAGGTGCTCGAGTAGCTCACATACGTCCCGGGCCCGGACTTTCAATCCATGGAGATCTGCAATGCGGAACGCCTCCTCGAGCCGATTCCTCGCTTCTCTTTCCGCGCCTTCAGCCACAAGTACCCTTCCCAGAGCGGTGAGGACGGCGATCCTGGTATCGACCCGCTTCAGGTCGTCGAGCATACCTTCGGCATCGCGGGCATGGCGCAGCGCCAGCTTCTGCCGCCCCTGCTCGCTTTCATAAGTCGCCGCCGCAGCCAGCTTGAGTGCACACCAGTCGAACTCACCCAACCGCCGATAGAGACGTGCTGCTTCGAGTGAGAGCCTGGTCGCCTCGCTCAACTCGCCGAGCAGGTGAAGCGCCGATCCGCAGTTGTCGAGCAAGAACACTCGCAGTCTCGGTGGTACGCCGGCCTCCATCACCGCCAATGTCGCTTCCAGGAAGACGCGAGCCCTGACCGCGGCGCCGCTGGATGCCAGCAGGACCGCCATCAGAGCCGTGGCACGCCAGCGGGCTTCGGATTGACCGTCGAGCAGGTCCAGTGCTTGCTCGACGCGCCGCAATGCCAGATCCCTGGCTCCCATCCTGTCGTAGCAGAAACTCGCACTGGTACGAGCCAGCCCGGCCATCTCGCCGTCTGTTCCCGCCGCGGCTTCGGCTGCCGCATCGAAGGCCCAGCCGGCCTCGAGGGGCTTGCCCTCGTCGAAGAGCCGCTTCCCCTCCTCGAAGAGTTCTTCCGCCGTCGACTCCACTTGGAAACAGCCCGAGGGCCGTGCGGCCAGGGCTTCGATGAAGAGATCCGCCAGATCCATGCCGTAGACCCGGCAGAGCACCTGAACGTCGTCGAAGTGAACCGACACGTCGCCCCGTTCCAGCTCCGAAAGGCGCGAACGGGAAACCGGTGAACCCAGCTTCGCGGTCAACTCCTCGACCTTCGACAGGGACAAACCCCGATCGCCGCGAAGCTGCCGCAGCAACCTTCCGATCGATC
>JAUZRX010000127.1 GCA_030949985.1 Acidobacteriota bacterium | reverse complement strand
GGGCTGATCACTTCGTCGTCGCTGCAACATACGCTGCCACACCTGCCACTGCTCATACAGCACCTTACCCAGCTCGTACAAACCGACCAGCATCGAGCCAGCGGACAGTGCGCTGAGAAAGTAGCTGCCAACCTCTAGCGCCGCGGCATGCTCCGGGCTGCCTGGATCGAGGGACGCAGCGGCGGCCGCGGCGAAGACAGCCGCCCCTGTCTGCAGCAGCGCCAGCACGAAGTAGAGCAACCGGTCCAAGCGCACAGCATGAGGTCGCACCACGGCGAGAACGGCGGTGAAGATGATGTACACAGCAGTGAGCATCCACGCGCTGGGCACGCAGCCAAGGTACTCTTGAAGACCGACGATGAAGCTGCTGACGACAGACATGGTCAGTTCGGCGACGAGGAACCACGGCGCCTTGCCACGGTACGCATCGAATCGGGCTTGCCGCGTATGCGACGGTCGGCACTTCGTCGGTTTCAACACGCAACACGACGCTGTATGCATCGGGACCAGACATCACCGTGGCCGTGAGCGTTGACGGCTACGGTGCTGGCGTGACGGCGATGGGGCTTGCCGCGTGTTCGCCGTCCGCTGGCACTGCGACGGTCTCGGCGCGCAACACGACTCTGTGTGCAGCAGGGCCCAGCACCATCGTGACGCTCACTGTGGCCGGTGGCTACGGCTACGGATCGTCGGCGCTGGGGCTCGTCGCGTATTCCTCCACCGGCGGCAACTCGCCCGTATCTGCACACGGCGTGACCTTGTATGCGGCGGGCCCCAGCGCCACCGTCGCCCTGTCGATCGTCACGGTTGGGGGGCGTGGCGCGTCGGCGATGGGCCTAGTCGCTACTTCATACAACGCCGGCTCCTCGTCAACCGTGACGAGCGCACCACACGACGCTGTACGCATCTGGCCCCAGCACCACCGTGACTCTAGGCGTCGTGGTTGGCGCGTACGGTGCGTCGTCGATGGAGGTTGCCGCGTTTTCATTCGACACCGGGACAGCATCCGTCGACCTTGCTTCCATTTCCGTTTGGCACTGCGCCGCCGCCGTAACGGCCAACGGCCCGGGATTGGTGCGCTTGGGCCCGCCGCAGGCCGGCGTGTCCTACGTGAACCACAGTGACGGTTTGCCGAGCTCATCGACGAATTGCTCGGCCCAC
>JAUZRX010000126.1 GCA_030949985.1 Acidobacteriota bacterium | reverse complement strand
CCCCCGCCACCGGCGGTTCGTCCGCCTCGCCGTCGCAGTCGTCGTCCACGCCGTTGCAGACCTCACGCCCGTTGGGATGCACCCGCGCATCCCCGTCGTCGCAGTCCCCCTCCCGCTCGTTGAAACCCTCACCGTCGTCGTCCACCAGATCCGCCAACACCGAACGGTACTCCGACGGCGTCGTGAAACAGGCCAGGAACACCACGACGGGGCCCATCACCAACCCGAGCCGGGGACGATGTAGACCATCCCATCATACTCGAGGCCATGAAAGTAGCTGCCGATCACGAGGTCGGGAGCGCCATCCGCCGTCAGGTCGCCCGGTCCCAGCATCGCATCGAACCGGCTGTCACGCAGCCCAGGCGTACTGTGGAGCACCACCTCGGCATCGCTCGACGACCAGGTGCCCGCCGGCTCCAGCGGTCCGAAGAAGATCCGGATGTCTGTCGGGTCGGTCCGCCCCTCCGCCACCACCACCTCCGGCCAGCCGTCCAGGTCCAGGTCCCCCGCGCCACTGCAATAGGCCCCGAAGAAGCGGTGGTCCTCGTCCGGCGCCTCGTGCACGATCCGGATGTCCGCCGCAGACAGCCACATGTCCTCCCACGGCCGACCGCCCCGGACGATGTAGGCCACCCCGTCGCCGTGTTGCGCCGCGCCCGTCACCAGGTCCTCGTACCCGTCCCCGTTCGTGTCCCCCGCCCTCCCCAGCCGATACCCGGCCAGGTCCGTCCCGGGACCCTCCCCCCAGAGCGTCATCGTCGCGTCCACGTCCACGTACCGGCTCGCCGTCAACGGGCCCTGGAAGATGAGGACCGCGCCCGACGGGTCCCGGGCATCCTGACCCACCACCAGGTCCCCGAAACCGTCCCCATCGAAGTCCAGCCCGTCGAAGTCCCACGCCATCTCGCTGTAGGGCTCCGTCCCCTCCACCACGATGTCCGCCTCCTCGCGCGCGATCCCCGACGAGGGCATCCCCGCGAACACCCGCAAGCGTCCCTCGTCGTGCTCCACGACGACCGTGTTCTCGTTGCCCACAGCCACGTCCACCCA
>JAUZRX010000125.1 GCA_030949985.1 Acidobacteriota bacterium | reverse complement strand
GGCCATTGTGGCAACGCGCGCAATTGCCCGTCACCAGGGGATGGGTGAAGTGGGCGACCTTCCAGCTGCCGATGGCGTGGCAGCTCTCGCAGCGGTCGCTGGAGGGGATGTGGCTGGCCGACTTGCCGCGGGCCACCGAGCCGTTGTGGCAGCTCACGCAGTTGCCGGTCACGGCGGGATGGTGGAAGGTGGTCCGCCGCCATCCGGTTGGGGTATGGCAACTGTCGCAGCCCTGGGCGGTGGCCAGGTGGCGCGGACCCTTGCCGGTGGCCCGCCGGCCGTCGTGACAGCTCTCGCAGGTCCCCAGCACCTGGCTGTGGTCCACCCGCTTCGGCGGGTTCCAGCCCTCGCTGCCGTGGCAGGCCTGGCATTCGGCACCCACCGGCATGTGGTTACCGGTCATGGTGGTGGCATCGGTCAGCGGGCTGTTCTGGCCGTGGCACTGGGCGCAGACCTTGGGAGTGCCCTTGAAGATCCCCTTCTTGTGACAACTGTCGCAGCGGACGCGGGCGTGTTCGCCCTCCAGCGGGAAGCCGGTCTGGTCGTGGTTGAACAGGGGCTTGGCGGCGGCCCCGCCGGCAGTGCCGAGCAGGAGCATCAGGGCCGCCATCAACAGGTGGGGCAGGTGCTTCATCGAGCGCTCACTGGTCCGGTGCCGGGGGTTTCTTTCCGGTATCCGGTCCTGGATGGTCCCGTTCCTCACTGCAACATCTCCAGATCGCTGAAATCACGGGTGTTGTGGCAACGGCCACAATCGGTGCCGAAGCCCCGGCGATGGACGTCGTCCTCGCGGTGACAGTCGTAACAGCGCTGCCCCAGCTCGATCTTTCCCTCTGCCTCCACCGGGCGGTGGTGGCAGGCGGCGCACTCCAGTTCGGCATGGGCACCGGTCAGGGGATAGTCGGTCTGGTGGTCGTGATCGAAGCGCCACAACTCCCAGCCGTTGGGGGTGTGGCATTGCGCGCAATCCGTTCCCAGGGCGCGCTCGTGCTTGTCATTCTTCTCGTGGCACTCGTTGCAGTGCCGCTTCACCTGGTCGAATTCGGCCGAGAGGTGGCACTCCTCGCAGGGCACCGCCGCGTGCAGGCCGATCAGGGGCATACGGCTCTGGTCGTGATCGAACACCACCCTGCCGCTCCACCCCGTTTCATCGTGACAGCGCTGGCACTCGCGACCCTGTTTTCCCTGATGCACGTCGTTCTCCCTGTGGCACTGGTAGCAGCGCCCCGTCAGTCGTTCCCGTTTCACGTCGCGGTGATGGCAATCGTTGCAGGGCGTTTCGGCGTGTTTCCCCCGCAACGGGTAGTCGGTGTCGAGATTGTGGTTGAAGCGTGG
>JAUZRX010000124.1 GCA_030949985.1 Acidobacteriota bacterium | reverse complement strand
CGCCCGGATCTCCGGAGTCCGTACGATCGACGGAGCAGCTTCTCCATTGTCCCTGGTCATCCTGCCAGAAGACGATCCCGAGGACGCGCGGTTCTGGAGGTACGCCCTCGTCATTCACCTCGATCCTCAGCCACACCGGTCTGCTCAGGCCAGCATGGGCGGGATCCGGATCCTCGATCTCCAGAGGCGGTTCCTCGTGAGTCGTCGGGTCCTCGCAGATCACTCCTTCGGTCTGGGGCCAGGGCAGACCGGTCGCCTCGTCGCAGCCGGCGTAGGCGTACTCATCGGGAAGCCGGAAAGCGATCAGGGAGGCGTGCTGACAATGACGGACCCCCTTGACTAACTTGACTCCGTAAGAGGGCGCCTCTCCCGTGGCCTGGTCGACCTCTCCGATCCTGGCCTGGATCTGGAGATTGTATGGGATCTGTTCATTGCCGGCGTCGAGGTCGACCCTGACGACCGCCTCGTGGAAGGTGTGCGGGTGGGTCTCTTCCCGCATCATGTAGGTGATGTCGGTCGAGGGAGCCACCAACGCGGTCGTACCATCTTCGGCAATGCGGATATCATGCGCATTGCCGGACATGATCGGAACGGCCTTCCAGACCGCTTCGGGACCCAGGCCGTCTCCCGGGGGTGTTCCCTCCTGGGAGTCGGTCTCCGGGCGGTCGAAATCGTCTTGTACCTTCAGGTGAATACCAGCGGGCACCGCGGGATCCGCGTTGGGATCATCGAAGTCATCTGTCGGGTAGGGATCGCTTCGTCCCGACCAGCACAGCTTGTATCCGTTGGCGTCTTCGAAGGTGACGCTGAAGCGAATGTCCGCGTTCTCCACGAGTCCCGGGGCTCCGAAGGTCACCTGGCTGCCGGGAGCCCATCCGTCCGCAGGCTTGTCCTGCACCGAGCGGTAGGTCCAGAGGGTCTCGAGAAAACCACTTTCGTTCAACCACTCGGCCTTCCACCACACGGCATGGGCATTGCCATAGCCGGATGGGACTGTAGCGGTGAGCGTCATTCCCTGGGCCGTCGCGGACTGATCGACATACATCGGGGGCGAGCTTGGGGCCGGGCAGGGAAGAGGATCACCGCCTCCCGGGGGCTCGAGCCCACAAATCTGGACGTACAGGGGGTCCCCCTCGGCTTCGGGCGCGGTCAGGGGCTCATCGGTCGGGCACTGGGCGATGACGTTCGGCACGAGCAGCACCGTCCAGCTACCCAGAGCAGCGGGAACCAGAAGATAACTCAACAGGGGGGGCGGTAATGCGACGGTCTGTTTCTCATCAGGTAATCCTCCATGAACTCGGCCTGGTGGGGATGGGCCGAGAAGATCCACCGATCGGGGGGCGAATGGGGAGGCTCTCGCGGCCGGACTTGGATTGCTGA
>JAUZRX010000123.1 GCA_030949985.1 Acidobacteriota bacterium | reverse complement strand
CCGACTCACCCGGCCGCGTGGCGCACTCACCCTGACGATGAACGCGAACAATGCGGCACAATCACAGATTGAAGGCTACCTGGCGGGACTCGAAAAAGCAGCGTAGAAAACTGCGTCAGTTTATGCAACGCTGGGGTAGAGCGTCTCGAGGATCGCGCGATCCCGCAGGCCGAGCGTGTCGCGGCCAGGCGCGGAGAGAAGCGTGCACACCTCGGCCTCTGAGAGCACGGCCTTCGGCAGCGGCCGGGTGCGGTTGCCGAGACGCAGTTCCTCAGCCGGGTTGAAGAGTACGACGCGACGCGCGGCGAGCCAGCGAAAGAAGGAGCGCAGCACGGAGGCCTCCGCCGCGAGCGTCTTTACGCTGAGCGACGTCGCTTTGGGACGGTTGTAGTCCGTCTTGCGCTTGCGGAGGTGGGCGAGGTAGTCGTCGAGCACGGCCGGCGTGATCTGCCGCGCTTGCGTGATGTCGCGCCGCTCGAGCCAGACGAGGAGCTGGCCGAGGTAGACGCGTCGATAGGCGACGGTCCCGCGCGCCAGGCCGCGGGCGAGAGCATCGGCCAGGTGGGCCTCGACAAGCGCGCCGAGATCGGCGGATCGGCCTCCAGGAGCGCTCACGGATCGGCAAATCGGCTCGTTGACGCCGACCTCTTCGAGCGAGATCGACCCTTCCGTGAAACCGTCTGACACCTTCATCGCTTCTCTCGCGGGTGGCAGCGCCGGTGCACCGTCTTCAGGTCCGTCACCTCGACGCGGGTGTAGATCTGCGTCGTGGCCACCGAGGCGTGACCGAGCATCGCCTGGATGTGACGGATGTCGGCGCGGCCGCGGAGCATGTGCGTGGCGAAGGTGTGACGCATGGAGTGCGGCGTGACGGGTCGCTCGATGCCGGCGGCCTTGGCCAGCCGGCGGATGCGATCGATCACGCCGAGCGGCAGCAGCGGCCGGCCGTTCTTCGACAGGAAGACGGTCTGCTCGCCGGCGTTGTCGCGCACGAGCAGCTTCGGCCTGGCTACGTCGAGGTACTCGCGCAGCCAGCGGCAGGCGACCTCCCCCAGCGGCACGACGCGGTCTTTCGCGTTCTTGCCCTCGTTGATCCGCACGAGACCGCGGTCAAGGTCTAGGTCGTAGACGGTCAGTGCCCGCAGCTCGGCGTTACGGATCCCGGTCGAGTACAGCACCTCGAGCATCGCCCGGTCGCGTAGGCCGAGCGGCGTCGTCACGTCGGGTGCCGCCAGCAGCCGCTCGACTTCCTTCTTCGTCAGCACTGAGCGCGGCAGGATGCCCTTGCGCTTCGGCAGTTCGAGCCCCGCAGCCGGGTCGTACAGCAGCACGTCGGTCTTCACCAGCCAGCGAAAGAAGGCGCGCACGACGCTGAGCCTCGCCGCCTGTGTCGCGATCGCCAGCCCGCGGCCCCCGTCGTCGGTGTAGCCGTAGAGCCACGTCTGGTAGCCGTGCAGGATCTCGGGCGTCACGGCCGTAACCTCTTCGACGTTGGTCTCCCGGTCGAGCCAGGCGAGGAAAAAGCCGATGTGCGAGCGGTAGGAATCGATCGTCCGCGGCGAGAAGCCCGCGACCCGCATCCGCTCGAGGAAGCGGACGATCTGAAGCTCGAAGCGCCGGCGCCGATCCTCTCGCACAAAAACGACCCCCACCTTTTCCCGAAATCGCCGCAAGCTCGACGGATTCCACAGCTAACAGAAAGAATCAAAACGAGTTGCAGCTTGTGAGTTCGGCTCACAAGCTGGCCACAAGGTCGTCGATTTCCTCACAAGCTGCCTGTTTCGCTCACAAGCTGGCGTTTTCGGCCACAAGGTCCTGCAAACGCTTCGAGTTGCGAGGCCTCGCGTTCATCGTCTTCCGCTGCTTTTCGAGCAACGCCTCGACGTCGACCAAGCCGGCCAGGTAGCGCCGGTCCTCGTCCGGGTCGCCGTCGAAGAGCAGCTCGTAGCTCATCCGCCGGCCGTTCTTCCCCGCGGCCAGCACGACGTACTCGAGTTCGACGAGCTGCCCCAGGTGCACCCGCACCTGCCAGTCGCTCCAGCCCGTGTAGGCCCGCACGTCCCCGCGCGTGAAGCAGCACTTGCCGGGCCGCGTGTCCCGCGTCATCTCGACCAGGTGCTTCAGGAGCTGCCGTGTCGGGTGGGCCAGCTCGTCGAGGCCGCGGCCCAGCACCTCGCAGGCGAGCCGGTTCGCCAGGGTGATGTCGCGGGGTTCGACCTCGACGTATTCGACCTCGATCCCGTGACGCGAGGCCCGCTTGATCTCCCGCTGGTGCTGGTGCAGCAGCGCAATCGTCTTGATCAGCGTCAGGTACTTCTTCTGCTCGCGGCGCATCTGCAGCCGCTCGTCCGGGTAGGACAGCTGCGGCGCGTACTGGTTGACCACCTTCAGGGGCCGCAGGAGTCGCTGGAGGTTCTGCTGCCGGCGCCGCACGGCGCTGGCAGCCTCGCGCCCGAGGATCCCCTCCAGCGTGTCCGCCTCGCGCTGCAGCCGGAGGATCCGCCGCGTCTGCTCGGCCGACTCGTCGATGCCGACCTGGACGAAGCGGTTGCGGGTCTCGAAGTCCAGGGCCTCGGGCGAGGTCGTCGTCAGCAGGATGAAGACCGGCCCGTGGATCCGGTACTCCTCGGTGCGCAGCTTGCCCGTCTGCGGATCGGTTCTTGTGGCGGCGATGGTCAGCACCTGGGCCGACTGCAGCGTACGGATCGAGTAGCCGGCGTCCTCCGCGCCCTGCTCCTCGTCGATCGCCATCACCTTGTGCGCCAGCGAGTCCTCCTCCTTGTAGAACAGCGCCTGGCCCGTCAGCCGCGTGTACTTGGCCAGTTGCTCCTCCGGCACGAAGTCGCACAAGGCGTCTTCCAGGCACGACTTGCCGGCGCCGGAGCGGCTGACGATCAGGAGGCCCAGGGGTTCGTCGAGAAAGCGCGAGAGCGTGCCCAGGTAGCCCACCGTCAAGGCCGTCGTCTCGCCGACGAAGCCCGCCTGTTCGAAGTCACCGAGGATGCGCGCCAGCAGGTCCGGTTTCCGCAGCAGCCGCAGCGCGTCCTCGCGCTCGCGGTCCGGGATCTCGATGCGTCCCGTGTCGATGTCGTCTTCGCCGTGCTGCGCCAGCTCGAGCCGGATGCCCTCCAGGGTCTCGATTAGCTCGGCGACCGCCCGTGACAGCGCCTCCTCGTCCTCGCCGAAGAGGCGGGCCAGCTCCTTGATCAGGCCTGAGCGGGCACGGTGGCCGTAGAGATCCAGCGTGTCCAGGTGGACGCGGCCCGAGCCCTCGACACGCAGATTGACGCGCAGGCGGTCGAGGCCGTTGGCCGTCAGGCCGCGCACGCGATACGTCCGCTCGGCGAAGGCGATCAGCCGGCCGCCGCCGGGCTCGTGGGTGACCCGGGGCTCGTCGCTGCCCTGGTTGCTTTCCTTCGCTGTGGTCTTCACAGTTAAGGGTAGGGAGCTCGCGACGTGCTTTTGAAACGCTTCGGAGCCGAGCGAGAGGAAAAGCTCGTTCGGGTCCTTCCCACCCTCGACGCGCGCGTCCACGACGTCGATGCCGAGCTTTTGGATCCGTTCAGCGATCACCTGCGTCGCCTGGTTGCCGGCCTCGTCGTTGTCCAGCCACAGCAGCACCCGCTTGACGCGGAAGCGCTCGAGCAGCTCGGCGTGGTCCTCGGTGAAGCCTTGCGTGCCGTAGATGCAGGAGACGTTGCGGAGGCCTGCACGCCATAGCGTCAGCGCGTCGAGCACCGACTCGGTGAGAATCACCTCCTCCGAGCCCTTGAAAGCCTGCCAATGAAAGACCCCGCGGCGCGGACCGGGCAGGTAGAGATGCTGGTCGCGCTTCACGTGCCGGCCGTAGAAGCCGACCACGCCGGCGTCGGGAAGCGTCAGCGGCACGACGACGCAGCCCAGGAAATGTTCGCGGCCGCGGGCGGACGATGCCGGCGGCCTTCAGGGCCTCCGCCGTGTCGCCCTCGGCGGCGAAGGTCGCACGCAGCGTCCCGTCCACGTAGCCGACCTCGAAGGCCGCAAGCATCTCGGGATCGTCGAGGCCGCGGCTCTTGAGATAATCCTGGCCTTCGGGGCGCTCGCGGAAGACCCGGTGGTAGTGCGCCGCCACGCGGCCGAGGAGCGCCGGGTCCGCCGGCACGATCGCCGGCACGGGCTCCGAAACCGACGTCGGCCGGGACCTCCGGCCCGCACGGGCCGGCGGATCCGGCTCCTCGTAGCCCAGGCGCTTCAGCGCTTCGAGAAAGGTGATCCCTTCCATCCGGGCCACGAAGGCGAAGACGTCGCCGCCGCTCTTGCCCCCGTTGGTGCGGCAGGCGCCGAAGCAGTTCCAGAGCTGCTTGTCGGGATTGACCACCAACGACGGCTCCCGGTCGTCGTGGAACGGGCACAGGCCGACCCAGTTGCGGCCCTTCCGGGTCAGCGCCACCCCGCGGCGCCGTATCTCCGCCACCAGGTCGTGACCCCGCCGGATCCGCTCGATCTCCGCCTTGCTCACTACATCCCGGATCCCTCCCTTGCCACGAAACCTGTCAAGACCTTTTTTCGACCGTCGGGCCTCGGAGGTGGTCGTTTCGAGGGCGTGGCGAGATTATCGGATAATGGTATAGGTATACTGGTCAAGTGGTTTCGCAATGAGCAGCCAGAGCCTCCCAGAATCCACTCCTACAATCGACCTGCGGATCGCACCGCAGGAGATCGAGGCCTTGGCTCGCGCAGCGGCACGGAGCAAAACCCAGCAAGAGACCATCGGCGAGCGCTTGGCACGCCTGCGCCGCGAGCGTGGCCTGACCCAGGCCGACGTCGCCGAGCGGCTCGGAATCGTCCAGCCCGTCGTCTCCGACTACGAGCGCGGCGAGCTGCGGCTGCACGGCCAGCTGATCATCGAGCTGACCCGAATCCTCGGTGTGACCGCGGACGAGCTGCTGGGCCTCGGGGGCTCGAAACGCAACGGCTCGGTCAAGAATCGCCGCTGGCTGAAACGCATGCAGCAGCTCGAGCGCCTGCCCAAACGCGACCAAGAGGCGCTTGTGCGCACGATCGATGCGTTTCTCGACAGAGCGCGCTGAGCGCCGGCGTTTCTTTCCTTAGCTGTCGGCGCCGTGGCCGTCGCCTGGCCGGAGCCGGGATGACCGGAGGCGGCGCGACAGCGCCGCCGCAGGTCAGCGCGGCTCCGCGATTATCGTTGCCGGTTCAGCACGGCGCACAAGACCGGAAACCACATTGATCGGAGACGACGAGAGAGCCCCGGCGACCGGCCCCTCGCCCCGCTGGGGGGCCGGGCGACGGGGATCGCGGGGCTGGATTACATCGCAGGCGTTGCGAGGGCGTGCCGCGGTCGCCGTCAAGCACGGCGTCGATTACGACCACGGCGTAGCGCCGAGCCCCCCGGCGGCCCGCTGGGGGGCGGCCCGGAGCGCAGCGGAGGGCGGCGCAAGGGGGGCAGTGCACATGCGCTGCTGTCCCCCCGTGCAGGCCGCGTGACGGACGCCCGGCCGCCGCGGTCCGCCTTCATCGCCGACGTTCATCCGGGCGGCCGGCGCGCGGCGTGCCCTCGGGGGTCCGCGCCAGTCTAATCGCTTCTTCACCTGCGAAGGCCCGGAGCGCCCGTAGGCGCGGAGGGTCTTCGTCTGGTGAAGAACCGATTAGACTGCGCGGAGATGACAGCAGCTTCCTTATTCTCTCGTTAGTGATGATGGCCTGCCTACCCGGTCGATCAACTCCTCTAAAAGCAGACCTCGCTGGTTCGGTTCATCGTCTTCGCCGAAGCCAGTCTCGCAGAGTTCATCAGTAAGAGCCTGCCGAATCCGAAAACGCATCTCCTCGGAAAGATGTGGCAGTGTGTCGACGATAGACACAGGAATATCGGGGCATCGCTGACGGATGACCTCCTGCAACACGGTGCGCAAGTGTGATTGCAGTTTCATTGTCCTATTTCCTCAACGGATCCCGCACGCCATTCCGGTTGTTTGCGTGAGTGGTGATGACCTTTCCGTCCTTGTTTGTGACGACGGTGGCGTCTTTGCCGACGTACTTGGTTCGACCTCCGGATTGGCCCACGGTTTCCACGGGATTCTTAGCAGCATCGAGCATTGCTCGAGGCGAGACGCCGCGACCGCCATCTCGACTAATGGCTTGATTCAACCCGTGCTTGGTGTGACCAGTGATCCTACCGCCCGCTACTCCGGCATTGGCCGCAGGTGTTTCCGCGGCAGCTGCCCCGCTTCCGCGCAGTGCGGCATTCGCGGGTGCAGCCATCGCTAAAGCCAATCCTGATGCCCGGCCAACGTCCTCGGCGACCGCGCGCACAACGCCCTCGCCATTGGCTCCCGAGCCGATCGCTTCGCCTGTTGATGCCCCTACACGGAGAAGGTCTGCAGTTCCCGACACGAGATCGCCGGCTGTCGACACCGCCGCATCTACCAAGACACCGACCACGCCCGATCCGACACTCGCCTGCACGCTACTCGTGATCGTGCCGACCTTGTCGTCAATCCAGTTGGCGACGTCGTTTCCGTCTTCTCCAGTCGGGTCGTTGAATCGAAGTGGGTTGTTCGTGACGTACGGATACAGATTCCAGGATTGTGGGTCCTCTGGCGTGCCTTGAACGGGATCAACGCTGAGGAATCTACCAAGGTTGGCTCCATAGTACCTCGCCAACATGTAGTCCAGCTCAACCTCCCCATCCCTCTCATGCCCCGTAAACTTCATCCGCTGATCCCCGCTCTCCTCCACCGTCGCCCCCATCCCGAACGGGAAGTACTTCCAGCGGCCGATCTCGATGCCGTTCTCGTCGGTCATCAACCGGGTGCTGCCGAGGTGGTCGCGGTGGACGTACTGGAGGTTGCGGGAGGCGGGGGCCGAGGCGGGGTTCTGGTTCAGGGTGGTGTTGCGGGCGTCG
>JAUZRX010000122.1 GCA_030949985.1 Acidobacteriota bacterium | reverse complement strand
CTGGGAGAAGGTCCTGCCGCAGGCGCAGCAGTGGAAACGCGGGACGCGCCTTCCGTCACACTTGCGGTCGTAGAAGCCGTGTCTCCTGAAGGCGAAGGGCGCGGGGCGGTCCGGGGCGTTGGAGGGGCAGTGCCGGATGGGGCAGCGCGCAGGGAGGAACGCCTCGGGGGGTATCTTTTCGATGGGGATCTCGGGCCAGTCCATGCCCCGTGGGAGAGCAAGAGCGGGGCCAGTTTGAACCCGCGCTCGGGCGCGGAGTTTGGGGACGAGGTGTCCGCATGCGGACAGGTGCCGCGGACAGGGTCCGGACACCCCCGGCGGCTTGCGTCCCCCCGGCCCCCGGGGCCACGGGGTACATTCTTCGCTCCACGGTGGGGGGGGTGTGCCCCCGGGGCCTGAAGGGCACCGCGCCACGATAGCATCCCCGCAAGCGGCGGGGAATCGGACCGTCCCCTCCTGCGAGGCGAGCCGGATTGTCACCCGGCGACGGGACCGGTACCCTCCCGGCGAGGAACGGGGTTTTTGCGCCCGTACTCGCAAGCGAGGAGGCGACTTGCACGGTCGGCGATGGTGGTCGTGTTTTCTGGCGCTCGTCGGCGGGACGATGCTGGTCGGCTGCGCACCCGCGGCGGCCCCCGCCGGAAACGATTCCGGCCCGGGCCCTGAGCTCTGGCCCGAGCGGGCATGGCGCCAGGTCGACCGGGACGTCTGGATCGACGGCCGGCTGGCCGGGGGAGTCTCCTGCTATCGCGACCGGGAGGCCGGCCTGTTGCTCCTGAGCGCCACCTCTTGGCCCCGGTGGCCGGTCATCGCGCAGCAAGACGGTCAGGCCTCCGCTCTCGAATGCGCATCGGCCGCGACCGAGCGGGCGTGGAAGGAAAGCCGCCGCACGGCGCCCCGGGAAGTGTCCAGGCTCGGCCCGGTCGCCACGCCGGCCCCGGGACAATTCCTCCTGGCCTGGCGCGGAAGGACGGTGCTGGTCATGCCCCACCAGGGGCTGGCCGGCCCCATCGATCCACCTTCCCTCTTCGAGCGCATGGCGGGCTGGCGCCGCCGCGGCCAACACTACGAGCCCGAAAGCCGGGCGCTGGCCGCGCTGGCCCGGCTGGAGCGCCCGGTGACCCTGGAGATCACCTTCGGCACCTGGTGCTCCGACAGCCGGCGGGAGGTCCCCGCCTTGCTCCGCACCCTGGAGCTGGCGGCCAACGAACGGATCGCCGTGAAACTGGTGGCCGTCACCCGGGACTTCGCCCGGCCCGAAGGCTGGGCCCAACTGCGCGGTATCACCAACGTGCCGACCGTGCGCGTGATCGAGGGCGGCGAAGAGATCGGCCGCTTCGTCGAGTCGCCCGTCGGTGGCAGCGCCGAAGAAGACCTGGCCGCGATCCTGGAGGGACGCCGGCCCCAGCCCCCCGCGACGAGCCGCCGGATCGTGGGCTCGGCGGTGCTGGGCAGCGTCGCGGGGCCGGACGAGGAGGAGCATCTCGTCATCGAGCAGGACGACGGAGGCCGCCTGTCGATCCGTTCCCGCCTGCCGCGCCGCGAAGTGGAGATCGTCCTCCACCTCGACGGCGTGAGACGACCCGGCTCTTTCCAGGTCACCTGGGGCTCGGATCCCGAGGCCGTGCGCCTGCGAGGCTGGCGGGAGGGCAAGAGGCTCGAGGCCCGGGTTCGCGGACGGTCGGTGGGAGTCCAGCGGCAGAGCACATTCTTGCCCTCCGGCTCACTGGTGCTGCTCCCCTCGGTGGGCACCCAGGCCGCGGCCCTGGGTGCCGCCGCCGCACCGGAGTGGTGCTACCGGGTCGGCAACGCCACCGCCCCGTTGGGAGTCCAGCACGCGGACATCCGCCTCGAGGACCTGGGTCGGCAAACCGTGCGCGTGCCGGCGGGCACATTCAATGCCCGGCACCTGCGGCTGAACCGGGGCGATGGGAGCAGCGATTGGTGGTTGCACCCTCGTCTGCCTCTGCTGTTGCGTCACCGCAGCTCCGACGGCCGGGTGATCGAGGCCCTTGACCTGGACACGGCTCGAGAATGATCGCCCCGCCCTTTCCCGCTGCCGGCGTGGTCTTCGACCTGGACGGGGTGCTGATCGACTCCGAGAGCGCCAACGTCGAAAGCGCCCGGCAGGCCCTGGCGACCTTCGGCGTGCAGATCGGCGACGCGAGCATCCCGCTCATCGTCGGACGCCACCCCCGGGACTATCTCCCCGAGCTCCTCGCCCGGCACCGGGTCGACGGCGTGGATCCCCGGGAGGTGGCACGGGTCCAGGAAGGGACGTGGAGGCGACTGGTCGAGCAGGTGGCCGCCATGCCCGGAGCGGTCGCGCTGGTCCGCCGGCTCGCCGCCGCGGGACTCCAACTGGCGGTGGCCACCTCGTCCGGCGTGGCCTCCGCCCGCAGCGCTCTCCAGCGCCTGGGGGTCGCCCAAGCCTTCAGCGCCCTGCTCACCATCGAGGACGTCCGCCGCGCCAAGCCCGATCCGGAGATCTATCGCCTGGCGGCCCGGCGCCTGGGCCTGGCCCCGTGCCATCTGGTCGCCGTGGAGGATTCGCCCCACGGGATCGCCGCCGCCCGGGCCGCAGGCCTGGCCTGCATCGCCCTGGCCGGTGCCTGGACACCTGCGGAAAAGCTGGCCGCCGCCCAGGTGGTGGTCCAACACCTGGACCAGGTGCCGGGGCTGATCAGACGCCTCCCCGGCCCGCTCCCCCCGGGCCGGCAAAAGGCGTAATCTGCCCGTGTGGAGAGAGCCGACGCATGGTGAAGCGATGAGGGTCGTGATCGTCGGCGCCGCACCGGACCCGGGCCCCACCGGCGCCGACGCCTGTGCGGCCGCCGACCTGGTGATCGCCGCGGACGGGGGCGCGGCCCACTGCCTGGGGTGGGGGCTGTCGCCCCGGGTGGTGATCGGCGACAACGACTCCCTGGCCACGGAGGCCGCCGCCCGGCTCGAGCGGCGCGGCACCCGGTTCCTGCGCTACCCCCCGGAAAAGGACGCCACGGACCTGGAACTGGCCCTCGACGAGGCCCTCGACCGGGGTGCCGAATCCATCGACCTGTTCGGCGTACTCGGCGGCCGCTGGGATCACACCCTGGCCAATCTCCTCCTGCCCGCCCGGCCGAAGTACGCTCCCGCGCGCATCCGGGCCTGGGCGGACGACCAATGGCTGCACTGGTTGCACCCGGGACGGGAGCTGCGTGTCCATGGCCGACCGGGTCTGCGGGTCTCCCTGCTGCCCCTGGGAGGCGATGCCCGGGAAGTCGTCACCCGGGGGCTGAGATTTCCTCTCGCGGGGGAGACCCTCGACCACGCCCGCTCCCGGGGAGTGAGCAACGCCATGACCGGCAGGCAGGCCACGGTGCGGCTGGGCGGGGGAGTGCTCGTGGTCATCGGCCCGCCCGGCGGACAAAAGCCCGCGGAAACGTGAAACCGGCGCGGCGGTCGTTCGTTTCACCCGCCGGAAGCCAAGGAGAAGCCCGTGGGGGAGCGTCCCGCCCAGGACCACCGGCTGGTGAAAGCAGCGCTCTCCGGCGAGCCGGACGCCTTCACCGAGCTGGTCCGGCAACACCAGGACCTGGTAGCCGGGGTGGCCTGGCGCTACGGAACCCCCCGGGAGGAGATCGAGGACGTGATCAGCGAGGTTTTCATCAAGGTCTACGAGAATCTCGCCCGCTACCGGCCCGATCACCCCTTTTCCACCTGGCTCTACCGGGTGGCCGCCAACCACGTGATGGACCGTCAGCGCAAGCGCCGCCGCGAGATCCCCTGTGGGGATTTGGCCGAAGGCCGGGCCGCCACCCACGGGGGCGCCCAGCAGCGGCTCGAGCGGCGCGAGCGCGCCCGGCTGCTGCGTTCGGCTCTGGCCGACCTCGATCCCCTCTATCGCCGGCCGCTCTTCCTGGTCTATATCGAAGGCCAGTCCCTGAGGACGGCGGCACAGATGCTGGGCCTGCGGGAAAACACGATGAAGGTGCGACTGCTGCGGGGCCGCCGCGCCCTGGCGCGAATCCTCGCCGACCGCTACCCCGACTATTTCGGAGAGGGGGTGTCCCTTGCGCTGTGACGACTTCCGCCTCGACCTTCCCGCCTGGCGCGAGGGCTCCCTCCCCCGGGCACGCATCCGGCAACTGATCCGCCACGAGGAAGCGTGCCCGCCCTGCGCCGACCGGCGGGTGATCGAGCGCCGGCTCGCCGACGACGGCGCCCGGCTGCGCGCCATGGCGCCGCCTCCCGTGGATGTCACCGGCCGCGTCGCCCAAGCGGTTGCCGCCATCGACGCCCGGCGCCGGCAGCAGCGCCGCAGCCGCTGGAACGCCGGCCTCGCCGCGGCGACGGCACTGGCCATCGCGGCCGCCGCGGCGGCGCGCATGGTGGCCCTCTGGCCCGAGGTGCAGGAGGAGGCCACGCTGCTGTCCCGCATCACCCTCGGCCTGCTTGCCGCCTTCGAGCCCCTGCTGACGCTACTGCGCGGACTGGCGCTGGCCGCCGCCGCCACCGGCCTCCAGCTCCTGCACGGCGCCGGCCGCGCGGCGGAGATCGCCGGCGAGGGGCTGCCCCCGTTGACCCTCGTCGGCGTCCTGGCGATGAGCGGAACCATCGCCCTGATCATCCTGCGCGATCTGCAAAGGAACGCTCTCGAACCTTCAGAGGAGAACCGATCATGACGCGCCGCCGCTCTTCCTTCCTCCGGGCCTGGATGCTGTTGGGCGCCGGTCTCCTGTTCGGCGGGAGTTTGCCCGGGACCTTCGCCCAGCAGCCGGAGCGTCCCGCCCCTCTCACCGAAGAGGCCCACGAGGGCCCCGGGATCGACGTTCTCGGCCCGCAGAGTCTTTTCTTCGCCCAACTCCACATCACCGGTGACCAGCGGGTGGAAGGCGATCTGGTGTGCATCGGTTGCACACTGATTCTCGACGGGCCCGTCAGTGGCAGCCTGGTCATCATCGGCGGTCAGGCCCGCGTCCGCGCCTCGGTGGAAGGCGACCTGATAGCGCTGGCCTCGACTCTCAAAGTGGCGCCGGGGATGGGGGTCGACGGTGACATGGTCACGCTGCTGAGCGGCATCGAGGCTCCGGATATCCAGGTCGACGGCAGTCGCGTGAACATTCCCTCGCCCTTCCCGCCGGCCGGCCTGGGCGGCCCTTTCTCCGCCCTGACGTCGATCTTCGGCTGGCTGGCGGTGCTCCACCTGCTGATCGTCTTCGTCGTGCTGATGTTGATCGCCGCCATGGTCCCCGATCGTCTGCGGCTGATCGGCGACGAGTTGGGACCCAGCCTCGGCCTGGCCCTGCTGGTCGGCTTCCTGTCTCACGCGGGGATCGTGGTGATCTACGCGCTGCTCGGCATGTCGATGGTGGGTTTGCCGCTGATCCCCGTGCTCATGTTCGCTTTCGTGTTCCTGCGCATGTTGGGCCGCGCGGGAGTGCTCTACATCATCGGCCGCCGGATCGGCCGATCTTGCGGCTGGCGGATGTCCGTGCTCGGCGGGCTGGCGATGGGTTTCGTGCCCTACGCGCTGCTCTCGACCCTCCCCTTCTTTTTCGGCCTGCCGGGCCTGGCCATCGGCCTGTTCTTCAGCCTGGTGCTGAAGGTCTTCATCGACTGGCCCGCCATGGGACTGGCGCTTCTGACCAGCTTCGGCTCCCGCCCGCGGCGCCCGCCCACGGCGCATTGCCCGCCGGCGCCACCCGTGGTGGAATAGACCTCCCGCCCCCAAAGGGAAAGGCCCCTCTTGTACCTGACCGGGATCGTGCATCGCGACCGCCTCTTCGAGGTGGCCACCCGGTGGTTCGCCGGCCGACTCGAACCCGGCGACGGGCGCTTCGTCACCCAGGTCCTGATCTACGAAAACCTGATCTCGGCGCCGGTAGCCCGGGAACTGCTCCGCGATGTCTCCCGACGGCTCGGCCTGGGGCCCGTCTGCGTCCATCGCCTGCGGCTGAAAGACGAACTCCGGCGGGCCATCGCCGCGTCGGTGGAGCATCCCACTCCACGCCAGCAGGATCTTTTCACCCGTTACCACCACCGGCCCGAGGACTTCTTTCCGGGGACACCGGCGGACCTGAGCCTTTTCACCGGAGAGGAAGGAAAGATTCGCGGGATGATCCGGGTCAAGCGAATCCGCCGCGTGGCGGACAAGGCCTCGCGCCGGGTCGCCGCGGCCCTCGGCGCGCTCCTCCAACGGGAAGACACCGACCTGGCCGCCGCGGAGCAGCGTCTCGGGCTGGCCCTCGAAAGCGGGGCCCTGCGTTTCGCACCGGACCAGCTTCGCATCGACGATCTGCTCGGCCTCAAGCTGGTGGGCACCGAAATCCAGATCGAGCGCTTCCAGGAGGCCATCGCCGCCCACCCCCGGGTCCTCCGCGTGGAGAAGGAAATTCACGAAGGCGTCTACAACGACATCAACCTGCTGGTGGACATCGGGCTGCCGACACCGGGCGAGATCATCGACCGCATGAAGGGCCACGGCTGGGACTTCGCCGCCGGTCGCGGATTGAGCGCCGAGGTGCTGGCCCGGGATTACGCGCCCTACGTGGAGTCGGGGGCCCGCAGCGTGCGAGCCGAGGTGATCCTGACCACCTTCGACGAGCTGGTGGAGTCCGAGTTCGGCCGCTCGATGCACGAGGAGCGCATCATCTCCCAGCGCAACGACGCGACCTACAGCGGGCGCATCGCCCGCAACGCCTCTTACCTGATCGAGTACCTGCTGCGCGTGGCGGTCTCCCCCACCGTGGAGATCGACGCCCTGCCGATCCGCATCGGCGGCCGCTACCTCCAGGAGACCTTCTCCGCGGCGATCTGGAAGCTCTACGGCCTGCGCCACGACGTGCCGATCTTCGACTCCTTCGCCACCGAGCCGTTTTCTTGATCCCACCCCTCATCGAAACCACCGATGAAAAGGCAGGATCTCCCGCTCTCGAGGAGAATGCTCGCCCCGCGAAAATCAGCGCCGAGCGGGACACCCCCCGCTGGCAGGGCTATGGAATCCCGGGCTCGACCGGCTTGACCAACTTACACCTGCACGTTGCACCGTGCTCTACCGGACAAGTACAAATTGGCGGCTTCTTGGGAGACGATGAGAGGATGCCAGGATATTCGTTCCACTGCTCGATAGTCCCGCCTGCAACGGTCCAGTAGATCTGACTCTCAGATGCCGCATCAGGCGCCGTGAACAGCGGCTCGCCGTCCGCTGTTCCATCCATCGTCGCACTGAATACCCAGAACGGAGGATCGTCGGCACGAGTGATATGCAGTTCGCCGGCAAAGATCACTGCCAGTACGATCAACGCGAGGCCGAAAACCCACGCCCTTCTCTCGATCATCGCCTCAGCTCTCCACATCTACTTCACCTAACTTCTTGATGAAATGGCAATAGCAAGACTCATGCTTGTCCGGGCAGGTGCACGTAGAAAGCTGCCCCGGCTTGGCTGATAGCTTCCCTGAATAAACCTGTCCCGGTGTCGGCTCCCCTTCTGCGACGACCCAGAAGATCTGGCCTTCGTCCGCACTTGAGTCCTCGACAAAGCTCGGACCCGTGCCCGCTTGCCCTTCCATTCGTGCCTGGTAGACATAGTTTTCTGGACGATCACCTGGCGTCACGAACA
>JAUZRX010000121.1 GCA_030949985.1 Acidobacteriota bacterium | reverse complement strand
ATCCAGCCCGGCCTCCCACCTGGCGATTACCGGAGGGATGAATTCATGCAACAGGGAATTCTGCCATTCATGGATTACGCTCGCGGGTCTGGCGTGGTCGCTTCCCGGCCTGACGCTCAGCATGATGCGTTTGTGGTCAATAGTCACAAACGCCTTGGCATCCTGCTCAATCACCGTCAACAGGTAACGGCGGCCCCACAGATAATGGCTTTCTCTTTCCACATACTCACGCGGCGTCTCCCGCGCCTGATTTCGCAGTTTCTCCTGCTGCTCGCGAAACCAGTCAATCTTCGAAATGGCGTAGGCGCGGGCAACCTCCGGGCGCGTGTGCTCCGGCGCGGACATGGTGACCCGGCCGTTTCGGGGGTGCACGGAAAGATGCACGTTCCTGATCTTTTTCCGCGTCACAGTAATCGCGATGTCGCCAAGGTCGATGATTTCGCTCATGCGTAGCCCGCCTGATTCTTGACTATATCAAACCATGCCAATGTCGCTGTTAGCGATCATCCAAAAACGTAGGAATCTGAACCTTGGCCGGTCCAGGGCGGAAAAAGCGGCATCATCCGCGCCGGAGGCGCGCGGTAGCCGGGAGTTGGGGTAGATTCTGTTGGGTCAGTAGAGAGAAGGAAGCCCCGGCCGATGGTGCGACCGGGGCCGGTAACTCGCGGGCGGTGTGATCGCCCACAAGCGCCATCGCTCGAGCTTGCCTTGATCACGCCGTTCCGTCCAGTGTTTTTCGGCGGGGCGCGATGCGGCGAGCGGCGCAAGTCCTTTTATTGCAGCGAGTTTGCCGTTACGCGGGCTGTGGCGGACTGTTCTTGATCTGCCGCCGTTGCGACCGGGGGCATGCGTACTGTTCGGACGAGTGTCGGAAGAAGGCGCGTTGCATTCAGCGTCGGCGAGCAAATCGTCGTCATCAACAGAGCCCGGAGGGGCGTCTGGATCACCGGGATCGTCAACGGGCTTACCGGCAACGTCAACGTGAGTCAGGCGTGACGGATCAACCTTCCGCGGCAGGGGGGAGTTGTAGCAGGCTCGCTGCGGAGACCGCTGCCGGGGATTTCCGGCTCTCGCGGCCCAGGGAGGTGTTCGATGATCGAGCGAGACCGAGGGTTTTGTGCAGATGTGCGTATTGCGGTCGTGCAGGCCGTCTCATCGAGCCGCATTACGGCACGGGGTGACCGATGATCTCGGCGGAGCAGCGAGCGGAGATCAGGCGTTTGTTTTTTGCGGAGCACTGGAAGGTCGGAACGATTGCGGCGGAGCTCGGGGTGCATCCGGATACGGTGCGCAGAGCGATCGACGTGGAGAGTTTCAAGTGGGGCAAGCAGAGACGGTCGTCGAACGGCGTGACGGGGCCCTACTTGGATTTCATCCGGGAAACGCTGAAGCACTACCCCCGTCTGCGGGCGACGAGGATCTACGAGATGATCCGTGCTCGCGGCTACACGGGAAGTGTGGTCCAGCTTCGCCGTGCGGTCAGGAAGCTCCGGCCGCGGACCCGCGAGGCCTTTCTCGAGTTGCGGACATTTCCCGGCGAACAGGGCCAGGTGGATTGGGCGCATTTCGGCACGGTGCCGGTCGGCCGGGCCCGGCGGCGGCTGTCCTGTTTCGTGATGGTCCTCTCCCACTCCCGCGCGATGTACCTGGAGTTTTTCTTCAGCCAGAGCCTGGAGGATTTTCTGCGCGGTCATGTCCGTGGCTTCTCGTTCTTCGAGGGTGTGCCGCGGGTCCTGTTGTACGACAATCTGCGATCGGTGGTGCTCGAGCGGAGGCGCGATGCGATTCGTTTTCACCCGCGGCTGCTGGAGTTGTGTGGGCACTATCACTTTCAGGCACGCCCCTGCCGGCCGGCGCGGGGGAACG
>JAUZRX010000120.1 GCA_030949985.1 Acidobacteriota bacterium | reverse complement strand
TTCGACGCGACGACCATTCCGCCGAGCAGCAGTGCGACTCCCAGCAGGCCTGCCACCAGTCCCCGGACGGTACGGTGCTTGGACATTAAAACCCTCCTAAGCGGTTTCCAGCGGCACTCTCCACGCGCGGACCAGCGTATTTGCCATGCCGACAACCACATCGCCCGGAAAACGATGGGGCTGCCTTTGCCGACAAGCAAATTCGCCGGCCCCGCCAGAGGCCGCCTGTGTTGGGTACGTCGACTCCGCCTCCGCGTCAACGGAAATCCGGATTTTCCGTACGTGGAGAGAGCTGGCGTACACTGTGTTCATCGGGTATTGCACCCTCGCTATTGAGCCATTCATTACAGCGGCAGTCGAACGCACCGCTTCAGTCCACTCGGTAAAAGACGACCGTTCCCGGTCGCGGTTGTCCGTTTTTGTCCAGATATTCACGCGCCCCAGCGACCCGTTCCACATCCACCGGAAGAGCCATGGGGGCCTGGGTCTTGATCACGCGACCGATGGGACGGCCATCGGCGTAGGCGATGCGCACCGCTCCGTCTTCGGTCAGCGACAAAGCCAGAGAGGCAGGCGTCAAAGGCTGCCACTTCAGCCCGGTGAGCGTAAGAAATGCGAAAACCGCTGCTGCCGCCGCCATGGCGTAGCGTCCCCCGACTCGATGCGGGTGCGTGCCACCCACAGCGTCCCGAACCCGACGCCGCAGACGGACGACCTCCATTTCGCTGGCCGGTTCGAAACCTGCGGCGGCAATCACCTGGTCGAGGAAGTCGTCTGAGGGCGAGTTGTCAGGGAATGGCCTCATCGCTTGCTACCCTTTCCTTGCTACCCTTTCGCCGGGCCCATGCCGATGTGCCGATGTGAGCGTGAGCCTCTGCGGTCACTGGCTACTACCCCCGCTGTGCTGGAAGCGTTCATGGATTGACTGCAATTATTTCCCGAACCCGGTTTTCGCTACTTTACCGCCCACCAGGAAGTACCTCGGGATGATGCAGGCGCAGCCATGCCAGAACCTTCCGGCGCCCCTCCGAGGACTGCCGACGTACCGTCACCTCGCTGATGCCGAGAGCCTGAGCAATCAAAGAGGAAGGAAGGCTCTCGATGTCACGCAGCAGGAAGACCAGTCGCTCCCGCTCGCTGAGATGGCTGGCGGCAGCGAGCAACAGGCGCTGGATTTCCGCGGCCTCGAGGTTGCGCTCGGGCCCCCTGTCACTGCTCGTCAGAGGCTCGTCAGGCAGCGCCTGTTCGCGGCGGGCCGGAGTACGTCGCATGTGGGAACGCGCCACGTTCAGCGTAATTTGAACCAGCCAGGGCTCGACCGGCCGCGTCAGGTCAAAATCGGCAAGCTTGCGGTAAAAGCGGAGGAAGGCCTCCTGGGCCACGTCCTCGGCGTCCTGGCGGTGCCCCGTCACACGCCTCGCCACGGAAAGTACCAGTCCTCCATGGCGGGCCACCAAGGTATCGAAGGCCGCGGGATCCCCGGCCCGGGCCCGTCGCAGGAGATCGCTGTCAGCGGCCAAAACTCTCCTCCTGGCGGCCGACCCTGGCCCCGGGGGTCCCTCAAGACGCCGGGATTATACTCGCCCGACCTGTTGCGACGTCTGGAGTCGCCTGTCACGCTTGGCAAATCGCTGGGAGCCGGAGAATCTCCATGATGGCAGCCTCACTCCTCATCAAGTGTGCCAGCGCCGCGGGCGTTCTCGTGACAGGTCTCACGGCGCCTTCCTGTCAGGGGTCGGGGCCTCCGAGACCCGTGATTCTCGTCACCATCGATACGCTCAGGGCTGACCACGTGGGTCTGTCGGGTCTGGCCCCCCACCCCACCCCGGCCATGGACAGGATCGGCCGCGAGGGCGCTTGGGCGCCCCTGGCGGTGGCCCCTTTCGGCCGCACAACTCAGTCGGTGGGGACCATCCTCACCGGGCTCCACCCCCTCCGTCACGGAGCTGACGGCCTGGGGATGGTCCTGCCCGCCGAGGTGACCACCCTCGCCGAGGCCTTTGCGGCAGCGGGTTATCGAACCGGCGCCTTCGTCTCCAACGTCAATTTGCGGGCGGGTCTCGGCTTCGAGCAGGGGCATGAGGTCTTCTCGAATAGCGCCGCGCGATGGAAGGGGAACTCTGCGCCGGCTCTGACGGGGGAGGCCCTGGCCTGGATCGACTCCCTGTCAGGGGCCGAACCGTTCTTTCTGTGGCTTCACTATCTCGACCCTCATTGGCCTTACACGCCGTCCGATGAAACTCTGCGGGAGGTGGATCCGCAGTGGAAGGGTGCGTTCGACCTGTTTCGCCGGGTGGAGGGGCCGGAGTTGACCAAAGGACAGGTCATTTTCTTTGCGGATCGGGTACTCACGCCTCGCGAGGTGGAGCACGCTCGCCGCACCTACCAGGCCGAGGTGCTGGACACCGATCGCGCCCTGGGGATCTTCCTCGAGGGACTCGAGCGCAGAGGCCTGCTGGACCGTTCGATCCTCATGCTCGCCGCAGACCACGGGGAGGCCATGGGAGATCATCGTTACTGGTTCGCCCACGGTGAGTATCTTTACGACGATACGCTCCGAGTACCCTGGGCTCTCCGGGCACCGGGGCTGGTGCCTGCGGGAACGCGGATCGACGGTTTGGTGTTGCTCGAGGACATCGCGCCGACGCTCACGCACCTGGCCCAAATCGACTTTCCCACGGGCACCGATGGGACGGATCTCGTGCCCTTGCTCTCCGCCGGAGGCACGGTGAGGCTCGCGCCTCGGCCTCAGGTCCACCTGACCGATCACCACCTGGTTCATCCAGAGAATCCTCGACGACCCGTGCCAGGGAGGCCCGGCCGGTGGTGGGCTCTTCGCGATGGACCTTGGAAGCTGATCGAGATTCCTCAGCCCGAGGGGCGTCGCGTGTTCGAACTCTACAATCTCGAGCGCGATCCGGCCGAGAGCGAGGATCTGTCCGCGGAGCAGACAGAGCGCGTGGCTGCGATGAGCCGGCAACTCGACCAGTGGCGCCGCCGGGTCGGTCGTGGCCCGGATGGCGACGCTGCGCCCGGTAGTGCCAGAGAACTCGATGCGCTCAAGGGCCTGGGGTACATGTAGGCAGCGGGGAGAATCGGCGTGATCGAGCGAAACTGGCGGCGCCTGAGCGATTGGGTGACCAGATGGGAGGAAGTGCCCTGGGGCCCGGGCACTGTAGCGGCGCTTCTGGCCGCCGTGATTGCCGTGCGTAACCTGCTGGAAATAACCGTGGCTCGCAATCCGGTCTTCGATGCGCTGGCCGCCTTCGTCCACTACCCCTTGGCCTACGTCGGCCCCTTCCTCGCTCTGGTGCTGGTGCTGGCTTTTTGGGCCCAGGTGGCTCCAGCTCGAGTCGCCCGCCTGATGGCGCTAGCGTGGCTACTGACCCTCGTACCGCCCCTGGCCGATCTCCTGCTGCACCACAGGCGTGAGGTGCCGACCATCGGCTACCTGGCCGTGGATCCAGCGGATATCGGCTGGATCATCGTGCATTTCTTCGATCCAAGGGTGAGCCTGATGGGAACCACAGGCGGCATTCGTCTGGAGACGGGGATCGCTGTACTGGCTGCGGCCGCATACGTTGCCCTGCGTTCGAGACGCGTGACGCGCGTGTTGGGCGTCATGGTCAGCGTGTATGCGGCATCCCTGTTCTTCTTTTTGCTCCCCGCCATCGTGCTCGGCGTCTTTCGCCTGCTCTTCCCCATGACGTCTCTGGCGGATCTGCTGCGCGGTGAGGGTGCCGTCTTTCGGGGTACCGGAGACGCGCTCGACGATGCCGCCGCAATCTTGTGGCTCGTACCCGTCCTGGCTACCTTGGTCGCGGCATGGCGCTGGGTCGAGGGCCGGACCCCTGGAGATTCGACCAGCGGCTGGGCTGGTCCGACTCGGGATCGACGGGCAGCATCATCTACGAGTCACGGTCTCTTCCTCGCAGCCATCGCCATGGCGGGTATGGTGGTTGCCAGGATCATTCGGCAACCATCCTCGCTGGCGCTGACCATACCGCCCTACGATTATCTGGCTCCGGTCGGGCTGATTCTGGCTCTGGTGTTCGGCTCCCGTCTCGTTCGCTCTGGAGCGATGACACCCTTTGTCCGCCTCGCCCACTTGATCGCTGTCGTGGCACTGGCTTTGGCGCTCGGGCGCAGCGTCGCCATCGGGCTGGCTGTCGCTCTGCTCGTGAGCCTCGGGGCCTCGCAACTCCGATTGAAGGGGCCGCTGGCAGGGGCGGCCACCCATGCTGCCGCCTTTTCGCTGGCTGCGGCAGGAGCCGTGGCCGCGGGCTGGGCGTTGATCATTGGTCCCGAGGCACTGGCTCGTATTCCTGTCGAGATCCTCGTCGCGGCGCTGATGATGGGCCTGTGTGTCGGAATCGCTGGTGCACTGTTCGCCGGCCAGGATAGGCCCCGGTGGTCACGAAGGATCGTCGGTCTACTCCTCTTGAGTATTCTCCTCGGCTCGACGGGGGTTTTGCTGGGAGGCCCCCCACTGCTGGCGGTGGGAGCGCCGTTGGGGCTGATCATAGCCGGTATCTGGTATGCCTTTCCGCAATCGTCGCTCAGGCCGACCGCGCACTGGACTAGAGGCCTTGCGAGCGGACTGGTCTTCTTCCTGTTGTTGGTCGGTGCCACGAGCAATCCGACGATTCTCGGGCAGTGGCGGGAGAGGACATCCCGCGTCGCGCGTCTCGAACGCATCAAGGGCGAGCGCTATTTCGAGCAGGGGCAATGGAATCAGGCACGCTCAGTTTTCAAGAGCGCGCTCGAAATGGATCCCAACGACGTTGGTGCTCTTCGGGGCCTGGGTCTGGGCTACATCGCGCAGAAGCGTTTGCGGCGTGGAACGCATTTTCTCGAGCGCGCCCTCGACGTCGATCCAGACAACCCTCAGCAGATCGTCAATCTGGCCGCAGCCTACCTGGACCAGAATCGCTGGTCGGAAGCACTGGAGTTGATCGATCGTGCCCTGAGCCGCAATCCTCGCAATCTCCTGGCATGGCTCCAACGCTGTGACGCTCTTGACGGCATGGGACGGGTTGAACAGGCCATCGTTGCCTGTAGCGAATATCTCGAACTGGCCGAGGGCAGGCCTGGTCAGGATGCCGCTGTCCGCGAAATCCGCCGACGCCTACGGAAGTTGGGCGCTAGCGGCAAGACCCCTTCGGAAACAC
>JAUZRX010000119.1 GCA_030949985.1 Acidobacteriota bacterium | reverse complement strand
GTCCCGCAGCACGGGCGTCGGCGACAGCCTGCTCGATCGGCTCGTGCTCGAGATCCGTACCCTCAGGCCCTCTCTGGCGCCCTCCCTGGCCAAGGCGACGGAAGCCGGCCTGGACGAGGCGGGGCGACTGATCCTGGCCCTGGCGCCCGAGACGGCCAACCTCTGGCAGGCCCGACTCGGCTCCGAGGCGGCCCGGGCGGCCCTGACCCAGGCCGCCGAGAACGTCACCGGCCGGAAGCCCCGGGAGGTGGTCATCGAGACCCGGGGCGAGAGCGCCACACCGGCGCCACGCGTCAGCCGCCGAGAGCTGATGGACCGGGCGCGAAAAGATCCCGTGGTCAAGGCTCTGTTCGACCAGTTCGGCGCAGTCGTGATCGACACCCAGCCCGCTGAGGGCAGCTAAGGAGACGTGACGATGTTCCCCCCGGGAAAGATGGAAAAGATACTGGCCAAGGCCCAGAAGGCCCAGGCCAAGATGCAGGAAGACATCGCCGCCCTGCGAGTCGAAGGCAGTTCCGGAGGGGGCATCGTCAAGGCCCTGGTGGACGGCAACAAGAACGTCCTCGACCTGGTGCTCTCCCCCGAGGCTCTCGAAGACGCCGATGCCTCGGAAGTGGCGGACCTGGTGCTGGCCGCGATCAGCGATGCCCAGCGCACGGCCCAGGCCGAAGTGGAGAAGAAAATGAGCGACCTGGCGGGGATGCTCGGCCTGCCCCCCGGTATGGGCCTCTGACGGCTCTCCCATGTCCCCCTGGCCCGAACCCCTCGAACGGCTGATCGGCCTGCTCACCCGGCTGCCCGGCATCGGCCCCCGCAGCGCCCAGCGCCTGGCCTTCCATCTGGCCCGGGCGGAGGTGGGAGAGGTCCGGGCCCTGGCCGCGGCCATCGAGGCCCTGCCCGGCTCCCTTCGCCACTGCTCGATCTGCGGCCATCTGGCCGATTCGGCGACATGCGGAATCTGCCGGGACGCCCGCAGGGACCAGGGCGTGATCTGCGTGGTGGAGCAACCGGACAACGTGATCGCCATCGAACGCTCGGGGGCCTTTCACGGGCTCTACCACGTGCTGGGCGGCGCGATCTCCCCCCTGCGTTCGATCGGGCCCGAAGATCTTCGCATCGAGGCGCTGCTCTCCCGGCTGGCGGAAGGCGAGGTCGGCGAGGTGATCCTGGCCACCAACCCCACGGTGGAGGGGGAGGCCACGGCGCTCTACATCGCCCGCCGTCTGGAGGGCCGCGACCTGACGGTCACGCGTCCCGCCACGGGGCTTCCCGTCGGCGGAGAACTGGACTACGTCGACCGCAGTACCCTGGCCCGGGCCCTGGAAGGCCGCCAGGCTCTCTGACCTCCCCCGGGGAAGTTTGCCCCCCAGCGCGGTGGACCCTAGATTCGCGCCGACGGGGTTTTTGCGCGCCGTGCGGAGACGTCGATGGTTGCAAGCGACCTGATCCTTCACGAAGAGGAATTCCTCAGGGTGACCGCGCTGGCCGAGAGGCTGTTGCGGGATTCGAACTCGCGCTTCGTGGCCCTGATCGACCGCAACGGCCAGCCCATCGCCTCGGCGGGAGATTTGCCCGGCGTGGACCGCACCGCCCTGGCCTCCCTGGCCGCCGGGAACGTGGCCGCCACCGAGGGGCTGGCCTCGATGATCGGCGAAGAGAGCTTCACCAGCCTCTACCACGAGGGAGACCGGGAGCACCTGCATATCTCGTCGGTGGGCCGGATGGGCATCCTGCTGGTGACCTTCGACGAACGCTCTTCCCTGGGCCTCGTGCGGCTGCGCGTGCGGCAGATCACCCCCGAGATCACCCACGTCTTCGAAACCATGCTCGAGAAATCCCGCAAGGCCGCCGAAAGCGAAGGGCCTGTCGGCGCGCCCATGGCGGAGATCACCGACGACGATATCGACAGCCTCTTCGGCGACAGGATCTGACCGCCATGCCATTCATCAACTACGCAGCCCGGGAAATCACCTGCAAGCTGGTCTACTACGGGCCGGGCCTGGGCGGAAAGACCACCAATCTCCAGTGGATCTACCAGAACACCCAGCGCGAAGCGAAGGGCAAGATGGTCACACTGGCCACCGAGTCGGAGAGGACCCTCTTCTTCGACCTGCTGCCCCTGAGCCTGGGCAAGATCCGCGGCTTCTCCACCCGCTTCCAGCTCTACACGGTACCGGGCCAGATCTTCTACGACGCTTCCCGCAAGCTGATCCTCAAGGGCGCCGACGGGGTCGCCTTCGTGGCCGACTCCCAGGCCGCCCGCTTCGAGGCCAACATCGAGTCCCTGCGCAACCTCAAGCTGAACCTGGAGGAAAACGGCCTGGACTTCGAGACGATTCCGTACGTCCTGCAGCTCAACAAGCGCGACCTGCCCACGGCCCTGCCCGTCGACCAGCTCGTCACCGCCCTCCGCTGCCGCAACGAGCCCGTCTTCGAGGCTGTCGCCCCCCAGGGCATCGGTGTGGTGGAAACTCTCAAGGCCCTGGTCAAACAATCCCTCTCGCGGCTGAAGGCCGGAACACCCGCCACGACCCACGCCTGAGCCGCGCGGCGCCGGAGACGGGGCGGGAGGGTCCGCGGGGCCTCAGAAGGTCGGCGGCGTATTGATCCACAGCGCGCGGGCGGTGGTATCGCCGGGATTGCGGAGCCGGTGGGCCAGATCCGAGGGAAAGATCATCGCGTCACCCTCCTCGAGGAGATGAATCTCGATTTCATCGAGGGTCACCTCGACGCAGCCCTCGAACACGTAGAGAAACTCCTCGCCGGCATGGGTGTAGCTCTCGCCGCTGCCGCCCCCGGGGGGAATCGTCACCAAGTGCGGCTGAAGTCGGCTGCCGTCGCGGGCGAGCAATTCGAGACGCATCGAGGGCTCCCGCGCCTCGAGATGCACCCGGTCGGCGGGGCGCACCACCCGGCACGAACCGGCGTCCCGCATTCCGAAGAGCCGCTGGGTGGTGGTCTCGAGGGCTTCGGAGATGCGGCGCAACGCTCCGAGGGAAGGATTGGCCTTGCCCTGCTCGACCGACGAGAGAAACGACGCCGACAGGCCCGATCGGCGGGCGAGCTGGCGCAGGGTGAGGTGGCGGCCCAGGCGGCGGTCACGGATGCGACGGCCGGGATGCTCGGGCTCGCCCGGACCGCGGCCTCCAGCAGAAGACTCGGCGTCGAGCACCCGACGCACCCCCGAGGCGTTGAGTCCTTCGTCGGTCTTGAGCCGGTGGATGGCCCGCAGGCGCTCGATCAGCTCGGGGCTGTAGTAGCGGGTCGGCCCGCCGTGTCGAATCGGCGTGATCAGCCCTTCCTTCTCCCAGAAGCGCAGAGTCGAGGGACTGACGCCCACCAGAGCCGCCGCCTCGCCGATTCGCAACAGGGGTCCAGGATTCTTCTCGCCCATCGCCAGCCAGTCTGGAGGGTCCGCCGGGGCCGGTCAAGAAAGGCGGACATTTTAGGTGGCCGCGAAGAGTAATCTACAGTACAGTTGCAATAATATCGGCCAACACTCTCCACGGGAGCCCACCCGATGAAAAGACAACTTACTTCTATTCAATCACTTGTCGTTGCCGCGGCGGCGATTCTCACGGCACCCGGTGCCCTCAGCGTCCAGGCCCAGAGCCTGCGGGTGGCCATCTACGCCGAATCCGGCACCAACGGAGAGAGTCTGCTGGCGGTGGCCCGGGCCGTGGCCGCCGGGGGGCACCAGCCCCTGTCGGTGACCAACGAGGACCTGGACCTGGGCCTGCTGACCACCGACCACTTCGACGTGCTCATCCTCCCCGATGGCCAGCGGGGCTACACGTCGTACTACCAGCAGCAACTGGGCGACGCCGGGCGCGATCCGATCATCATCGACTTCGTCCAGTCCGGCGGCGGCCTGCTGGCCCTGGGCTCGGCGGCCCGTTACGCGGCGACCACCGAGCGCTGGGACGGAACCGACTATCCCCGCATGGGGCTCTGGGACGGCACGGCCGTGGGGCCGACCTGGGCGGTGGGCGACGGGATGGCCGAAGTGACCATCGAGCCGAGCTGGGTAGCGGGCTCCCAGGCCGGCGCCACCCGCCTGCTCTACGTGGGCTTCGGCGGCGCCTGGCTCGAAGGAGGCACGGGAGAGATCCTGGCCCGGTGGTCGACGGGGCGGCCCGACGACGTGGAGCAGTCCCAGCCGGCGATACTGCGCTTCACCCGGGGCGCGGGCCGGGGCGTGCTGTGCAGCGCGCAACCCGAGATGGACGTGCGCTCGTGGGGCGACTGGACGGCATGGGACGACCGGGTCAATCGCTCCTACGACGGCGAACACGACTTGGGCCTTTTTCTCTCCCTGCTCGAGTGGAGCGCGGGAGGCGAAGACCGGCGGCCCGAAAACCTGCTGCCGGAGACGACCAGCGGCCGCCGCATCGGTGTCTACACCACCCGCCGCCCCAACGACAACGGCGACCAGGGCGGCGCCTACCCGGGCCTGCTGACCGCCGTGGCGCGGGCGGTGGAGTACGCCGGACATCAACCCCTGGCGATCCGCGACCAGGAGATCTACTGGGCCGACCTCGATCGGTCCCGCTACGACGGCGTGCTCTTTCCCGGTGGCTGGGCCGGCGGCTATTGGCATCAGCTCGGTGGCTACGAGTTCATCGTCCGCGACTTCGTCAACGCGGGCGGCGGTTACCTGGGCATCTCCGCCGGGGCGTTCTACGCCGCCAGCGAGATCATCTGGAACGGGGATTCATTCAACTATCCCCTCGATCTCTACCCCGGCATCCTCGAAGGCCCGATCTCGGACCTGCCCCCCTACCCCGACCACACCCTCACGCCGGTGTTGATCGACGACCCCGATCCTTCCATCCCCTCGGGAAGCTACCAGACCT
The DNA here is from genome assembly GCA_030949985.1 of Acidobacteriota bacterium. NCBI lineage: Bacteria > Pseudomonadati > Acidobacteriota > Acidobacteriota bacterium. Next base: position 60,394 of record JAUZRX010000119.1, on the reverse strand, counting down.
GGTACCAGGGAGAGGGTTACTTCCACGAGCCGATCGCCGCCGGCACCACCGTCGGCCGTTTCGATCACACGGGACCCAACCAGGGCCGGGTGGCCCTGTTGCGCCACGGCTACGGCGCCGGTCGGGCGGTCTACCCCAACCTGCACCTGGAAGTGGAAGAAGGCTCGGAGCGCGACTGGATGTTCACCGGCGACAACGATGCGTCGGGACCGGTCACCGACCCGGACAGCGAGTGGGACCTTTTCGCGAGCCTGCTGAACTGGTCGCTGACGGGGACGCCGGCAACGGCGCCGACCCGCCCGAGCGTAGGGCTGCCCAGCCGCTTCGGTCAGTGGGATTCGACTTTCGAGTGGATCTCCGAAGCCCAGGACGACGACGCCTGGGGCGATGTTCCCACCGCCCTGGCCTACGGAGACGGAAGGCTGAGCGTGGAGCCCACCAAGGTTTTTCACCTTGCCGGATTCGGCGCCAAGACACGGGCCGGGCTGCCCTCCGCCGTGCTGCAGGTGGAGTACTCCACCACCGCGGCCTACAACGGTGCGGAGGAGATCTGGTGGACCATCGACGGCAATACCTGGAACCCCACCGGACTGGTGCCGCAGGCGGGCCGCACGGACGAGGTGCTGACCTACGACCTGGTGGCCGCGGGAGTCGACACCCCGGCTGAACTCGAGAACCTGGAGATCTACTTCGAGAACGCCGCGAGCACCGGCGAGCCGATCCACTTCGACCGGGTCTGGGTCGCCCTGGCCGCCGACGGCGACGCGGACGGCGCACCCGACTCCCTGGACTGTGACGCCGGCGCCGCCGACGCCTGGGCCGCCCCTGTCGACCCGACCCTCAGTTGGGAAGGTACCAGCCGCATCATCTGGGAGGACCAGGTCCCCACCACCGGCGAGGGCATCGTGTACGACGTCTCTCACGGGGATCTGGCCGCCTTGCGGGCCGACCAGGGCTTCGACAGCGCTCTATGCTCCCAGGCCCACGCGCCACTCTTCGACGTGGCCGACCCCCTTCCCGGCAACGGCAACTGGCAGTTGGTACGCGCCCGCAACAGCTGCGGTGACGGCGGCTGGGGTCAGCGCGGCGTGGGGCCCACCTGTCCCTGAGAGCCGCCGGCCGGTCGCCGCTCAGCGCGGGTGCTGCCAGTCGATGATGGTGCGCAGCAGGGACCGCGCGACCACCCGTATGCTGTCCAGATCGACCCACTCGTCGACGCCGTGGATCTGCTCGCCATAGGGCCCGAAGACAGCGCAGGGGATGCCGAACTCGCCCGCCCAGCGGGCATCGAGGCCGGCGGTGTCGGCCGCCACTTCCGGCACGGAACCCCGCTCGGCACCCACGGCCTGCTGCAACAGGCCCACGAGACGATGGGCCGGATCTTGTTGCCAGGGTTGCCCCCGCCAACCGAACCACTCCACCTCCGGCGGATGCTCGACCAGCCAGGGCGTCGAGGCCGCGGCGCGCACCGTCTCGAGGATCTCGTCCCGCACGGCGGCCTCGCTTTCGCCGGGCAGGTAGGACACCCGGGCCTCGATCACGGCCTCGGCCGGCACCGTCGAAGGCCAGTCGCCGGCACGGCACACACCCAGGTTCAGATGCACCGAGCGCCCCTGGCAGCCGGGCAGGCGTTCGAAGAGCGGATGGCGGTGGGCCCGGGCCCGGCTCCGGTCGAGCGCTTCGAGGGCCGCGACGATGGGCAGCGCTTCGAGCAGGGCGCTGACCCCGTGCTGGGCCAGGGCCGCATGGGTCGAACGCCCCTCCACGCGCAGGCGAAAGTAGAGAATGCCCGGATGGGCGACGATGACGTGCGTCCACAGGGGCTCGGTGATGATCATCCCGTCGGCGGGAATCGGTTCGAGGCGACAGGCCAGCGTGCCGTGCACGCCGCCGGCTTCTTCCTCGACGACGCTTTCGAAATAGAGATCGCCCGGCGGCCGGTAGCCGCTCGCCCGCAAGGCGGCGAGGGCCGCATGGATCGCGATCCAACCACCTTTCATGTCGGCCGCGCCCCGACCGTAGAGCCTGCCGCCGCGGATCTCGCCGCCCCAGGGATCCACACTCCAGGCGTCGACAGGCTCGACGGGCACCACGTCCACGTGGGCGTTGAGCACCAGGGACGGCCCGTCGCCCGTGCCGGCCCAGCGGCCACGGAAATTGGGGCGTCCGGCGCCGGGAAACCCCGTGTCGAAAGCCGTGGGATGGGCCGCCAGGCGCTCCTCGCCGAGCAGAATCTCCTGCACGTCGAGACCGAGCGCCGCGAAACGCTCGCGAACCCATCGCTGCACCTTGCCCTCGTCACCGACGACGGAAGGGATACGCACCATCTCCTGCAGCAGAGCGACCTGCCCGGACCAGTCCCTTTCGAGGGCCGCCAGGGCGGCGGCATACCGGCCGCAGGTCATCGGCTCAACGATCCGGCAGCTCGCCAAGAATCCAGCGTGCGGCCCGCTGCAGCATCTCCCAATCGCTCTGGTCGTCCTCGATGCCCTTTTCGTTTTCCGGCCAGGGCGTGTTGTCCACCTCGCTGGTCAGGTCGAACTCCAGGTGGACGGCACTGAGAAAAACCTTCCCCTTGCCCTTCTCGAAGGCGACGATGGCCGGCTGCCCGGTCTTCTCGAAGGTACCCAGCACCTTCACCCCGCTGCCCTCCCGGGGCTCGAGCACCGGACCGCCGTAGTAGAGAGTGACGCGGCGCGCCGGACCGCCGGCGGTGATCGGGTGGCCGGTATCGAGCTTCACCCCGGTGGTGACATAGTAGGGCCAGGGAGCGATCTTGCGGATCGGTCCGCTGGGTACACCGGGAAACAGGTCGATGTCGTAGGACCACGTCTTGCCGCTCCAAGAGATCTGCCGGGCCGCATAATAACTGCCCGCGCAGATGCCGATGTAGCCCCCCCCCTCGCGGACGAAGCGCTCGATGTGGCGGGCCCCTGCGTCCTTGATGTCGCGCACGTAGTGGGCCGCCCACCCTCCGGGCATGTAGAGCAGGCGGATCTTCCGGGCAAACGATCCGTCGTTGATCTCGGCCGCCGAGATCGGTCGCACGCTCAAGCCGGCGGCAGTGAAGCACAGGGAGGCCGCCTCGACACCTTGGGGAAATCCGCCCCATCCCGCGTAGATGCCCACGTCCACCTTCTTGCGGCGCGGCGCGACCGGGAAGAGCACCTCGGTCTCGAGGGCCTCCGGGGGCGTGTCGGCGGGATCGTTGAGATAGCGCTCCATTTCGGGGCCGGCCACCTTCAGGCCCAGCCGCGGTAGCCTGCCCAGGATGCGGTCGATCACCGGCAGGACCCGGTCGTAGGGCCCCACGTGAAGGGCGGAGGCGACGAGCAGCGGTTCGGTGCGCTCGAGGCGCGCCCCCACTTCTCCCGGCGGCGGCCGGGGCAGGAAGCCGCCGTAGACGTTGATCGGGATGCGGGCCTCGGCCCGCAGCTTGGGCGCCGGGACCCGGGTCGGATCGTCGTGAAACACGCCGACACCGCGACCGACGGGGATCCAGCGCCCGGCCTCGATCCAGTCGAGAAGGTCGAGGAACGCATCGGCCAGCCCCGTGTAGGGGCCGGTGTGGTCCAGCACCGCATCCACGCGGGAGGGCAGGACGCGCACCCGCACCTCATCGGCCGCGTCGCTCCCGGCGGCGGCCACCGGCACCACGAACAGCAGCGTTGTCCAAAGACCCAGCGTCGTTGCACGCATCAGGTTGTCTCCTCGACCCGAGCCAGGGAGGCGACGGCCGTCTCCAGGGCGCGCTCCATGCGCTCGAGCCCCTCGTTCAGATCGGCGTCGCTGATGATCAGCGGGATCAGCACCCGCACCACGTTGCCATGCACCCCGGCGGTCAGCAGCAGCAGGCCCTCGTCGAGGCAAGCCTGGCTCCAGGCCCGAGCCAGGGCGGGCAGCGGCCGGCGGGTCTGCCTGTCGCTCACCACTTCCAGGGCCAGCATGGCCCCCAGGCCCCGCAGGTCGCCGAGGTATTCGGGATAGCGTTCCTGCCAGAGTTGCATGCGGCGGCGCATGACAGCGCCGAGTCGGCGGGCCCGCTCGGGCAGCCGCTGGCCGACGATCACCTCCAGGGTGGCCAGGGCCGCCGCGCAGGAAACCGGATTGCCGCCATAGGTGCCGCCCAGGCCCCCGACCTGGATGCCGTCGAACAGTTCCGCACGCCCCACCACCGCCGAGATCGGAAAACCCGAGGCGAGGGACTTGGCCATCACCATCAAGTCCGGCTCGACACCGGCCTGCTCGACGGCGAAGAGGGATCCTGTGCGGCCGAAGCCGGTCTGCACCTCGTCGACCACCATGACCGCGCCGGTCCGGTCACACAACTCCCGGATGGCCTGGAGGAAGGGGAACGGCGCGACCGCCCCCCCGCCTTCGCCGAGTTGGGGCTCGATCAACACCGCCGCCAGGGCCCGGCCGTCGACGTGGGTCGCCAGGGCCTCTTCGAGCAGACGCCGGCAGTCCACCGAGCAGGTCGCCGGCTCCCGCCCCACGGGACAGCGGTAGCAGTAGGGATAGGGCACCCGGTAGATCTCCCCCGGGTAGGGCCCGAAACCGCGCTTGTAGGTGGAGGTCTTGCTCGTCAACCCCAGGGCCAGCAGCGTGCGGCCATGGAAGGCGCCCTCGAAACAAAGCACCGCCGGACGCCCGGTGGCGGCCCGCGCGATTTTCAGGGCGTTCTCCACCGCCTCCGCCCCCGAGTTGAGCAGCAACCCCCGCTTGGGGAACGAGCCCGGAGTCAAGTCGATCAACCGCCCGACCAGCTCCTGGTAGGACTCGTAGGGCATCACGGAGTAGCAGGTGTGCACCAGCCGGTCGAGCTGGCGCCGGACGGCGGCGAGCACCTTCGGATGCCGGTGACCGGTGGCCAGGGTGCCGATGCCGGTGGCGAAATCGAGGTAGGTGCGACCTGCGGTATCGGTCACCCAGGCCCCCTCGGCGTGAGCCGCGAGCCGATCGGTCAGGGTGGCCAGCGCCCGGGGCACTCCGGTCTTTCCGTTGTGATTAGGCCTTGACATGAGAGGGCAAACCTACCACACTTTTGCAGATTTGCAACACGAAAGAGGGACCATGGGCGCCACCTCCCCCATCATTTTCTTCGCCCTGGCCGCCGAGCCCCTGGGCGCGGCCCACCGGCACCAGGTGACCCTCATCGCCTGGGTCGGCGTGCTGCTGCTGCTCGCGCTTTTCGGCTGGCTGGGAGCACGCTTTTCGAAGATCGAGTCCCGGGGCGAGTTCCTGCTGATGGGCCGCGGGGTGGGCTTCTGGCTGTTCTTCGGCGCCTATACCGGAGCCTCCATCGGTGGGGCCTCGCTGGCGGGGTTCACCGGGGAGGGCTATGCCAGCGGCATCTCGTCGATCTGGCTGATCGTGGTCTCCAGCCTGACGGTACCCCTGTTCGCCGCTTTCTTCGGCCCGGCGATCAATCGCTTCGGCCGCCGGCACGGGGCATTCACCCTGGCCGATTTCCTCGTCTGGCGCTTCGGGCCGGGGATGCGCGGGCCGGCCCTGGTGCTGACCTACCTGCGGCCGGCCTTCATCACCGGCCTGCAGTTCCTGGCCCTCGGCACCCTGCTGCGGGCGGCTTTCGGCCTGGACACGGCCAGCGGAGTGCTGCTGGGAGCCGGCGTGGTGCTGGCCTACAGCATGCTCGGCGGGCAGTACTCGGCGATCACCAGCCAGTGGCTGCAGGCCCTGTTCCAGGGCCTGGGGATGTTCCTCTTCCTGGTGCTGGCGATCGGCCTGCACGGCTCGCTGCGGGAGGCGGGCGCGGCCTTGACCCGGGAGTTGCCGGCGTCCTTCCTCGACGTGTGGAGCATCGATCCGGCCCTGTTGTCGGTGTGGGTGATCTCCATGGGCCTGTTCTACTTCGTCGATCCCTGGCTCTACCAGTGGGCCTACATGGCCCGCGACCAGAAGACCTCCCGCAACGCCCTGGTGGTCGCCTCGGTCTCCTCCCCCTGGACGGCGGTCTCCTTCCTGGCGGGCATGCTGCTCGCCGCGGCGGTCCGCAGCGATCGGCTGAACCTGCCGGACGACATCGGATCCGACCTGGTCTACCTGCATTTCATTCAGAACCACGTGGGCACAGGGGTGGCCGCTTTCCTGCTGGTCTCCTTCCTGATGACAGTGCTCTCCTGCGCGTCGTCCTTCCTGATGAACGGCGCGACGATCCTCCAGAGCGACCTGCTCGAGCGGGTCGCCGGGGCGTGGAGCCGGCGGCATCCGGTGCGCGTCGGCCGGCTGGCCGTGCTGGCCACAGGCCTGTTCGGCGTTGCCGCGGCCCTGTGGATTCCGGTGCTCGTCCCCCTCTGGATCATCGGCCAGACGATCGCCGTCAGCGGACTGTTCTGGCCGGTGCTCGCGGCCTGGTACTGGCCGCGGGCCACCTCGGCCGGCGCCATCGCCGCACTGGTCTCCGGATCGGGATCGAGCTTCGCCTGGGCCATCGGCGCCTGGCTGCAGGCCGGTTCGGCCAACGCCCTGTGGCACGGGCTGCACGCCGCCCACGTGGGCATGGGCCTGTCCCTGCTGGTGCTGGTCACCGTCTCCCTGGCGACTCCCGCGAGGAAACCCGCATGAAACGGACGGCGATCATCGCCGGGTGGATCCTGGTCTGGGGACTGTTCGTGCTGTTCAACGTTCTGCTCCTGACCGGCCGCATCGTCGCCCTGCTCTACCTGACCCTGGGCAGCCTGCTGCCGATCTGGATCCTCTCCGCCGTGGGCGGCTCGCTGGAAGTCGCCACGTTGCTGCGTGCGCGCCCGACCGACAAGAAAGGAGAAAAACCATCATGACCATCGCCAGGACCCTGGCCGGACTCGCCCTCGTCACCGCTCTCACCGTGCTCCCCTTCGCCGCGGCGGGCACCGGGGAGGTGGAGGTTCACGCCGTCTTCGACCGCAACCCCGACTGGTACTACGGATCGGGCGCCAGCTACCTGATGACCCTACGGGGCAATGGCTTCACCTCCTGGGGTTCGTTCAACTACTACCTGGACGTGGACTTCAAGCCCGATCGCTCGACAGAGACCGACACGCTCTACCTGGAGGTCGCCCCGATCCTCAGCCTGAGCAAGACCACCGGCATGACCCTGCCCCGCTGGCTGACCGACCTGGGCCTGACGGTGCAGTACAACCACGGCCTGGCCGACAGCCGCTACCAGCTCATTCCCCAGGCGTGGCTCTTCGGCACGGTGCTCAGCTTCGGCGGCGGCGCGATCGACGTGCTGGACGTCCACCTGCTGCGCAAGAAGTTCAAGACCTACCACGAAGAGTACGAGATTCCCTACATCGACTATTTCGGCTACCCCCAACTGGCCACCGTGCGCGACGACTGGCCCTACGAGGACGGCTGGCAGGTCACCGTCGAGTGGCTCAAGACCTGGCGGGCGGGCAAGAACGAGATCTTCACCCGCGGCTTCTGCGACTACTGGAAGCAGGAGTGGCAGGTCGTCGAGCAGTGGCCGGACTTCTATCCCGGCCTGATGAGCAAGGGGCCCACCTGGCTGGCTCCGGGCGGCGAGCACAAGCTGATCTGCCAACCCCAGGTGGGCTATCGCTTCGGCATGCGCGGGCAGTACGCCGTGGGTACCGAGATGGAGTACGCGCGCAATCTCTACCGTGTCCCCGCCGCAGACAGCACGTATTCTTACGAGTACGATTCGAGCACCTTCCACTACAGTCTCTTTTTCTCCGTGCGTTTCTGAGCCCCCTGGAGTCCTGCCCACCATGAGCCTGCAGTCGATCAACCCCGCCACCGGAGATGTCCTGGAAACCCTGGCGACCTGGCCCGCAGAACGGGTCGAAAGCGCCCTGGACACCGCCGCCGAGACAGCCCGATCCTGGGCCGCCACGCCGCTCCGGGACCGCTGCCGAATCGTCTCGCGCGCCGCCGGTGTGCTGCGCGACCGGCGGGAGGAACTGGCGCGCACCATGAGCCTCGAGATGGGCAAGTGCATCAACGAGGCCCGGGCGGAAGTGGACAAGTGTGCCTGGGTCTGCGAGCACTACGCCGAGCACGGGCCGGCCTACCTCGAGCCGGAGGTCGTGGCCAGCGATGCGGGCCGCAGCTACGTGGTCTTCCAGCCCCTCGGCGCCGTGCTGGCGGTGATGCCCTGGAATTTCCCCCTCTGGCAGGTCTTCCGCTTCGCCGCACCGGCCCTCGTGGCGGGCAACGTGGGCCTGCTCAAGCACGCGTCGAACGTGCCCCGCTGCGCCGTGGAAATCGAGCGCGTGTGGCAGGCCGCCGGCGCTCCCGACGGAGCGTTCACCACGCTGATGATCCGCGCCTCGGAAGTGGCGCCGGTGATCGCCGATCCGCGGGTGCGCGCGGTGACCCTCACCGGCTCCGATCCCGCCGGCCGGCAGGTGGCCGCCGCGGCGGGGCGGGCGCTGAAGAAGACAGTGCTCGAGCTGGGAGGCTCGGACCCCTTCGTGGTGCTCGAAGACGCCGACCTGGACCTGGCCGTCGAGCAGGGGGTGACTTCGCGTTTTCTCAACGCGGGCCAGAGCTGCATCGCGGCCAAGCGATTCATTCTCGTGGACTCCATCGCCGAGGCCTTCCTCGAGCGCTTCCGCTCCCGGGTCGAGCAGCTCCGGCCCGGCGACCCACTCGACGAGACCACCACCCTCGCTCCCCTGGCCCGCCACGATCTGCGGGACGAGATCCACCAGCAGGTGCTCGATTCGGTGGCCGCCGGCGCCCGGGTGCTCTGCGGCGGTGAGCCCCTGCCCGGCCCCGGCGCCTTCTACGCCGCGACGATCCTCGACGCCGTGCGCCCGGGCATGCGAGCCTACGAGGAGGAACTCTTCGGCCCGGTGGCGGTGGTGCTGCGCGCCACCGACGAGGCCGACGCCCTGCGCCTGGCCAACGACACCCCCTTCGGCCTGGGCGCCGCGGTGTTCAGCGGCGACACCGCCCGCGCCGAACGCTTCGCCCTGCAGATGGAGGCCGGCGCCGCCTTCGTCAACGGCATGGTCAAGTCCGACCCCCGCCTGCCCTTCGGAGGCATCAAGCTCTCCGGCTACGGCCGCGAGCTGGGCCGCGAGGGGATCCGCGAGTTCGTCAACATCAAGACCGTCTGGATTCGCTGAGCGCCGAGGGCCCGCCATCACCCAGGCGAAAGGGCTCGCTCACGGCGAGGGCTCGAAGAAAGTCCGGATGCGTAGATCGCCGGCCGAGAGAAACAGGAGCCGGTTCGCCGATCTTCCCATTTGCCGGGTGATTTCCTGCAATTCGTCGACCCAGTCCCTTTGGCCCGCGGAGGCATGGCGGGGAAAAGCCACCATAACCTCCGTTGTAGAGGCGGTCGCGCATGTCGCCAGAGAGGGGGTCGAGGTCGCCTGGGAGTGGAGCCGGGCTGTTGCCGGCCGAGACGGCCGGATCACGTCCGGGAGGACGCTGCGCCGCTGACAGGAAGCTGCGGAGCAGCGCTAGATATCCAGCGCCACCTCGTGGGTCCGTGAGGTGGAGTGGCCGGGATCCACAGCAGATCAGCTCATCCACCTTCTCGACGACCTTTCCGGGGACCACCTTCTCTCCTCCCGCACCGCCACGGGGCGCGCGATGCTCGACAAAACACCGCGCCACGGCGACAGCCCTTCGGCAGACAGGGCTGCGAGACCGGTCAAAGCGATGAACCCCTCGATGATCACGTGCCGAAGGTTTGTACCCTCACGTATGTCCGAGAACAGATCGACCCCTGCGAGGACCGCGAAGAGGAGCGCCAGCCAGAGGGGGCCCCGTCTCCCATCCGTGTCGTTTCGACCTCGTAACCCTATGTTTTCCATGGAGTTCGCAAAAGGAGGGTGGCCTCTCACCCCAACTGTGGGCACAATGCGCTAGCATCGGACCAACGACTCCCACCTTTCACGGAGCATGCCATGGAGAGCCTCATCTTTCACCCGAAGGTCGTCCATCTGCCCATCGCCCTGGGCGTTCTCATGCCGCTGATCGCGGCTTCTCTGGCGCTCGCCTGGTGGAGGAGCTTCCTCCCGAAGAGGGCCTGGCTGGTAGCGGTCGCCTTGCAAACCATGCTCGTCCTCAGCGGGTTCGTCGCCATGAGGACGGGCGAGGCAGAAGAAGGGAAGGTCGAGCCCATCGTCGGTGAGTCGGTCCTCGAGGCCCACGAGGAGGCGGCGGAGGCGTTCGTATGGACGAGCGCCGCGGTCCTCCTCCTCTTCGTCGGCGCGGCCATCCTCAGGAGAGAGGGAGCATCGCTGGCGCTCGCGGTGGCGGCGACGATCGGAACCCTCGTCGTCTTCGGGCTGGGCTATCGAACCGGCGAGGCGGGCGGCAGCCTTGTCTACGAACACGGCGCCGCGAGCGCCTACACCTCTCCCGGCGAGGGCTCTCCAGCCCCCGCCTACAGGGGAGACCACGAGGACCACGACTAAGGCCCAGGAGAACCCATACCACCGGGCGGCGACGGTCGTCTCTTCCGGTCCGGGGCGGCGGGGCGAGACGCCCCTACACACGAAAACCCACCTCGCTGGAGGTGGGCGCGGCCGGAATCGGCGGATGTGCGGCGATCAGATTCCTTCCGGAGTCACCTCCGTGGCGCGGCGGGTCCACCACCACCAACCGGCGGCGGCCAGGCCCGTAACCAGAATCTGAGTCGCAATCAGCATCTCCGCCATCAGGTACGGCGCTATGCCCCGAGGGTCACCCGAGGGTCAAGGTAAAAGCTCCGCGCTTCCAGCGGTGGGGGGGGGGGGAGGGACAGAGCGCGCACGACATTCTCAATGGGCACCAACCGGGGCAAAACGAACGATCTCAGGATCAAGGCTCGACAGGTTCCGGTCGTTCCGCGGGTCGGGAATCGGCCCCTCGCCGTCGCCCCACGAGGGCCGCCGAGCAGGAAGTGATCTCGCGCTTTCTCGGCGCGGGACAGCGTCGCATCGCGGCCAAGCTTCATCCTGGTCGAGGCCGTTGCCGAGGCCTTCCTCGAGCGATTCCGCGCCCGGGTCGAGCAGCGCCGGCCCGGCGACCCGCTCGACGAGACTACCGCTCTCGCCCCCCTGGCCTCGCCGCGCCGGCGCTCCCCGACCGGATCGCCCGCATCGCGGACTCATTCGACGGGTGAGTCGGTTTCTCTCGAATCCGGAGCGCGCGGGTTTCGAGCAGCCGCCGGAGTCACTCGGCGACGAGGGTCAAGCGGCATCAGCAGAGCCGCGCGCGACGCGTCCTGCGCGTCGGTTCGCTCGCCCCGCTTCGAGCCGACCCGCGCTCTTGGACACTCGACTCGTATCGAGTCGGAGTCAACGGGAGCACACGCACCCGCAGGCCGGCTCAGGGGCAAGGCGCCGAATTGTTCCTCTCGTTGCCCGCCGAGTCGCTGCCGAGGGTCGACTCCTGGGTGCAGTTGAACGACGAGACGAGCTGCACGAAAAGACCGGATGCCGGCAGGGCGCCGTCGTCGAGCAACTCGGTGGCCATGATGCCGCTCTCGTAACAGCTCAGATCGCCCAGCGCGACCTGCTCCCCGCGGTAGACGTTGTAGTGCTCCACATCCCCGGAGGGAGCCATCCACGCCAGGCGCGCGACGGTGCTGCCGGAACTCTCGAGGCTCAGGTCGAGTTGAGGGACTTCCAGCGGGGGGGGAACCAGGGTATTGGAGCAACCGGTGGGATCGATGCACGAATCGTCGGTGCACACGTCGCCATCATCGCAGCTCGGCGGTGCTCCAGCGGCGCACTGGAAATCGCCGCAAGACTCCGTCCCATTGCAGGGCAGGCCGTCGTCGCAGTCCGCAGCGGCCAGGCACTCGGCGGTGGGCTCGAAATAGAAGCGATAGCCGAATTGCTGGCGCTGCATGCGCAGTAGCTCCACGTTCTGGGCCATGCTGGCAAATGCTGGATCGTAACCCCGGCCATAGTCGTCTCCATCGGAGAACGTGTCGACCGTTGCTTCGGTGCCCAGGTAGTCACGGGAGAAGTCAGCACCCTGGACGCGACCGTACCAGTCGTCGCCCTGGTTGGGGTAATCGAAGTCCAGTTGGTATTCGGCGGCGCGTACACCCGCCATCGTGGCGATGAGCACTCCCACCATCGCCAGCATACCGCCCCACTCTCGCGCCAGGCTGGTCACGGTCGCTAGACCTGCGGGCCGGAGGGATTGGTCAAGGTTCTGCTCTGGCCGTCGACGTCGATGGTGATGGTGCCGTACTCGAGGCGGATGCGCTCCCGCGGCGGCTGGCGTGGGCCGCCGCCGTCGGTGGGCTCGATGTCGATCAGCTCGATGGCCAGCACCCGAACCCTCTCGAGAATCACCTGATGGTGCAATACCAGCCGGCCGCTGGGATCAGGATCAAAGAACGAGAACGTCACTCGCGGCAAGATCTGAAAGCTGTTGTAGGCGTCCCAGAAGCGGGTCGATGTCGCCTCCAGTTCTTTGAGAAAGATCACGTTCTCGTGCTCGGTCCCTCGCGTGGCAGATCGCATGAGATGATGGAACTCCAGGCCAGTGATCTCATCGATACTCCGGCGACAGTGAGGGGCCGGATAGTCCGAGACCCAGTCGGTGCCCGAGCCGTCATCGACCAGCACGCAACTGTCGTAAGCACCGAGAGCGAAGCTGCACACAGCACCGCAAACCGCCAGAGCCAGTATCCACTTTTTCATCACAGAGTCCTCATTCCCCTCGCCTACCTGCTGATCGCGGAACTCGAGCCATCCTTGTATTCAAGGGTGACGACGTCGTATTGCAGGCGGATGCGTTCGAGGTCTTTGATAAATTCGGATTCCCGCGGCGTGGCGGGTTCGATGGCGACGACTCGGGCGCCCGAGAGGATCAGCCTGGCGCGGAATTCGGTCGCGGCGCCGTTGGTCTGATAGAAACTGATGGTGACCTCTTGGCTGCTCTGATTGTCGAGCAGGCTCCAGAGCCCCGGCGACGAAGCGTCGAGGCGCTTTCGGAGTACGATGTCCTCGAGAATGCGGCCCTGGCCACCAGACCCGGTCCTGCGGAGCAGGTGATGAACGTCGAGTGCCAGGAAAGAGCCGTCCTTGCAGTAATCCGGTAGCTGGGGAGAGGGTTGGACTCCCGATGCGAACCTCACGCAACTCTCGACCGCCGAGGCGGGGCTCACCACGAGCAACCCGATCAGGGCAATCGCCGCCCTCCGAAGTATGGTCTTCATCAGTTCTTCTCCCGTCTTCTCCCGGCTGCGCGAGCTTTCTCGCTCGGCATGTTCGAACGGTATGTTCGAAGGCCAAACAGATACGACTAACAGAGCCTGACGTCAAGGTTATACCCTGCCATCACAACCCGGGTTTGACGGTATACGCAAGCGGCTCAAAACCACTCGCATCAACGTGCGTCAGCCAGGGCACAGCAACGACCAAGCGGTCGTAGCCGCCGACTCGGCCACCGGAGCAGGTCGGGGCGGGGTTCAGGCGCGGTCGAGCACGGCATGGATATCTTGACCCGGTGTGTTTACAATCACTTACGAGCATCAGTGCTCGTCTCCGTCATCCGCAAGATCCTTCTCGAACTCGGCTTTTCCTTCGTCCCCGCCCACGCCGATGCTCACATCGAACTCCCGAAGCGCGAAATCCTCGAGGTCCTCCGCGTCGCCGGAGCCCTCGAGCGGTTGCCGCGCCCGCGCGGGGCCCTGATCGCCGGCTGCCATCGCCGGGCCACGAAACCCTGCCGCCCGAGCGGCGGAGCGAACCCGGCATCCTCGGCGCGGCACTGCGGATGACGTGAGCCGGGCGGCGGCCCGGCGGGACTCCAAGGCGACCGGAATCGCGCTCGTTCACACGCCCGGAGACCTCCCGGAGTTCGAGAGCAGCCCCCCCGTCCACTCCGAAAGGCGCCCCGACCGCGCACTGGAGCCAGGAGCAGAGCTTCCGCCCCACTCGAGTTCCTCGTTGAACTCTGCCTGCACGTGCTGCTCCCATACCGCGCTTGCACCTGACGCGACGACTCCACGGAGCCGACTCCACGTGACAACGGGAGGAGCAAGCGCGCCAGCGAAAGGGTTCAACGCACAGCGTGGCCGTCAGCGGGAATGACGGCCGCGGACCGCTCCGAGGCCCCCCTCCCCGGCCATGCGAAAGCGGCAAGCTGAGTGGGCTCGCGTGGTATCCAGGGTTTTCGGGCCATTCCATGCTCCCGGAACAAGCAAGAGCGGGGCCGGATCAGGTCGACGGCCGAGCGCCGGCTTCGGTGCCGGAAGCGTCCGCATGCGGGCGGGTGTGGCGGACACATCCGGACACGTTCTCCTTCTGATCGCCTCCACCGGGAAGGACAGTCTCCGCTCCGCAGTGCGGAGTGCCGATTCCGGGCGGCGGCAGGGACCCGCCCAGTTCTGATAGCGAGGTAGAGGCCGGGTAGCGCCATGCCTCCGATCATGACTCGTGCCTGCAGTATTTTTCCGCGCTCGTTCTCCCGCGTCCGGAAGCCAACTGTCAAGCTCCCCCCGCCGCGCAAATTCGTCTATTTTTCGCTGATCGCTCTCATCCCCGCCCCCAGATATCCCATTTGACGTCCCACCCAAGTGCCCCTAGAATCCCTGCTTCGTTGTGCCCACTGCTGGAGGAAACATCATCATGAGCGCGTCTTACGCGGTCATCGCCGCCGGCGGCCGCCAACTCCGCGTGTCGCCCGGTGAAACCGTCCGGGTCGACCGCCTGTCTGCCGGCGTCGGCGAAGAAGTGAGTCTCGAACGGGTCCTGCTGGTCGCCACCGGCGAGGAGGTGCGTCTTGGCGCGCCCCACGTGGACGGCGCCGTGGTCAAGGCCCGCGTCCTCGGCGACAAGCGCGACCGCAAGGTACTGGTCTTCAAGCGCAAGCGCCGCAAGATGTATCGCCGCCGGCGTGGTCATCGCCAGTGGTACACCCTGGTCAAGATCGAATCGATCGAAGCCGGAAGCTGAAGGAGGCCCCATGGCTCACAAGAAAGCCGGCGGATCTTCCCGCAACGGTCGTGACAGTCAATCCAAGCGCCTGGGCGTCAAGCGTTTCGCCGGCCAGTTCGTCAGGGCCGGTAACATTCTCTGTCGTCAGCGGGGCACGCCGATCCGCCCCGGCGAAGGCGTCGGTCGGGGTAAGGACGACACCCTCTTCGCCCTGATCGACGGCGTCGTGCGTTTCCACGATCGCGGTCGTCACGGTCGCTACGTTCTCGTCGAGCCCAGGCAGGACTGACGGCGGAGGTCCGGGGACCTCTGGCTCGAAGCCTGCGCTGCGGCCGGAGGAAACCATGTTCCTCGACGAAGTCACGATTACGGTCGCCGGCGGTGACGGCGGGGCGGGTTGCGTCGCCTTCCGCCGGGAGAAGTACGTCGCCAAGGGCGGCCCCTCCGGGGGTGACGGGGGCGCGGGGGGTTCGGTCTGGCTCGTCGGCGACCCGTCGGAGAACACCCTGCTGCGCTATCGCTTCCGCAAGGAATACCGCGCCGACAAGGGACGCCCCGGCGAGGGGTCCCGCCGCACGGGCCGGGGCGGCGAAGACCTGCTGCTGAAAGTCCCCACCGGAACCCAGGTCTTCGACGAGGACGGCACACAACTGCTGGCGGACATCGTCGAACCCGGCCAGCGATTCCTCGCCGCCGGTGGTGGAAGGGGCGGCAAGGGCAACGCCCACTTCGCCAACTCCGTGAGGCAGACTCCCCGCTTCGCCCAACCCGGAGAGCCGGGCGAGGTCCGCACGCTCAGGCTGGTGCTCAAGCTGATGGCCGACATCGGCCTGGTGGGCTTTCCCAACGCGGGCAAGAGTACCCTGATCTCCCGCATCTCCGCCGCCAAGCCGGAGATCGCCGACTACCCCTTCACCACCCTGGTGCCCCACCTGGGGGTGGTGGACGCCGGCGACTACCGCTCCTTCGTCGTCGCCGACATTCCGGGGCTGATCGAGGGGGCCCACCAGGGCCGCGGCCTGGGAGACCGCTTCCTGCGCCACGTGGAGCGCTGCCGGGCGCTGGCGATCCTGGTGGATGTCTCCTCGGGCGCCGAGCGCGCCCCCGAGGCCACCGTCGAGGGTCTCGAGCGGGAGCTGGAGGCCTACAACCCCGAACTGGCCCGGCGCAAGCGCCTGCTGGTGGCGACCAAGATCGACGCGATGGACGATGCCCAGGCCCTCGAAGCCCTCGAAGCCCTGGCCCGACGGCGGAACCTGCCCATCGTGGCCGTCTCCGCTGTCAGCGGCCAGGGCCTCGACACCCTGCGCCACCTCTTCGCCGCCCAGGCCCTCGGGGAGGGCTGATGCGCATCGGCCTCTTCGGCGGCACTTTCGACCCGCCCCACCTCGGTCACCTGGCGGCGTGTCGGGCCGCACGGGACCAGTTGATCCTCGATCGCCTCGAGGTCGTCCCCTGCGGCCATCCACCGCACCGCGGGACGCCGCGGGCCAGCGGCGCCCAGCGCCTGGCCATGGTGAGGCTCACCCTCGAAGGCGAGGCGAAGCTGGTGGCGTCGGACCGTGAACTCGAACGGGAAGGCCCCTCCTTCACCATCCAGACCCTGGCCGAACTGGCCGCCGAGCGCCCCGGGGCCGAGATCTTTCTCGTCCTCGGCGGCGACTCCTACGACGACCTGCCCGGCTGGCATCGGCACGACGAAATCGAGGCCCTGGCCCACTTGGCGGTGATCGCCCGTCCCGGCGCCGCCGGACTCGAGGCGCTGCGGCCGGGCGACCATCACCGCGTGCGCCGACCCGACCAGCCCCTGCCCGTCGAGGGCCGGGCCGTGATCCCCCTCGAAATGGAGCCCTGCCCGTACTCTGCCAGCGCCATCCGCGAGCGCCTGGCCCGGGGCCTGGCCCCCGAAGGGCTGGCCCCCGCGGTACTCGAATACATTCGCCGGCACGCACTCTACACACCCGAGAGGAGTTCTTCCGGGATGAACGAAGCCCCCCGTGACCTGTTGTCCGTCATCCAGCAGACCCTGGCCGCCCGCAAGGCGGAAAACATCCTGACCCTCGACCTGCGCGGCCGCTGCAGCTTCGCCGATCACTTCGTGATCTGCCACGGCAGCTCCGATCGCCAGGTCAAGTCCCTGGCCGAAGAAGTGCAGCACGAGGTGCGCAAGCAGCTCGGCCGGAAGGCCCGGGCGGAAGGCTTCCAGCGCGCCGAGTGGATCCTGCTCGACTTCGGCGACGTGATCGTCCACGTCTTCTCCGAAAGCGCCCGGGACTTCTTCCGCCTCGAATCCCTCTGGCAGGACGCCCCCCGTCTCGACGAGTAGCGGAGCGGCGCCCCATGGCGGAATGGCTGGAAGTGATCACCGTCGGCAGGACCCGCCGCGGTCCCCTGCTCGACCTGGAAGAGGACTACCTGCGCCGCCTCGAGCGCCTCGGCGGCTGCCGACGGCGCGTGGTGCCACCCTCGAAAAAGGCCCCGGCCGCCCTCCGGCGCCGGGAAGAAGGCGAAGCGCTGGCCGACCTGCGCCGCCGCCGGGGCCTGACCGTGGCCCTCGATGCCTCGGGTCGCGGCTTCGACTCCCCGACCTTCCAGCGCTGGCTGCTCGAGGCCCGGGGCCGGGGCGGCGTGAGCTTCCTCATCGGCGGACCCGATGGCCTGCACACCTCCACCCTCGCCGCGGCCGACCTGAAACTCGCCCTGGGCCCGATGACCCTGCCCCACGAACTGGCCCTCGTCGTGCTCCTCGAACAGCTCTACCGGGCCCTGGCCGCTGAACAGGGCCACCCCTATGCCAGGCACTAAACCCCTCCTTCTTCCCTCCCGCGGGAGCCTTGGCGGCCTCGATGGGTTGACCGCCTGCCGGAACGGCGCGTAGGCTCGCTGCACGATGCGCATCCGAACCTTCATCGCCGTCATTCTGCTGCTCTCCTTTGCGGCGGGAATCGTCTTCATCCTGCTGCCCAACCGCGAGATCCTCGAGTTGCGCGTCGACCTGGCCGGCCACCACGTGCCGGTGTGGGGCGCCCTGCTCGGCGCCTTCGCCGCCGGCTCGCTGATCAGCCTCGCCTTCCAGATCACCGGCTGGGGCCGTACGGCCTATACGCGGGCCCGCTCCCTGTGGAGCACCCGCGGCCGCGAGGCCGCCGGGCGCAGCGTCGAGACGGGGCGTCAAGCCGAACGGGAAGGGCGCCTCGAAGACGCCATCGCCGCCTACCAGCAGGCCATCGAACGCTCTCCCGGTGACTTCCGTTCCCTGATGCGCCTGGGTGACGCCTTGCGGCGAGCCGGACGCAGCGCGGAGGCCGTGGGCATCCACGAGCGGGCCCGGCGCATCGAACCGGACAGCGACGAACCGGGCCACGCCCTGGCCCTCGACTACCTGGAGAGCGGACGCCTCGAAGACGCCAGGCGGGAATTGACCTCCCTGGTGAAGAAAAACCCTCGGGGCGCCATCGGCCCCCTGCGCCAACTGCGGGACCTGGAGATTCGCGCCGGCGAGTGGGAAGCCGCCGCGGACGCGGCTCGCCGCCTGGCCACGGCCTGCTCACGCAGCGGCGCGGTGCCCCTCGATCGCCTCCAGGACCTGGGCCTGCGGACCCAGATCGCCCTCCGGCGCCTGGAAGCCGGAGAGGCCCGGGCCGCAGCCGGCCTGCTGCGCAAGCTGTTGCGCAAGGAGGGCGAATACATCCCCGCCCGCATCACCCTGGCCCAGGCCCTGGCCCGGGCCGGCGACGCTCCCGCCGCCCGGGAAGCCCTGCTCGAGGGCTTCCGCGCCACCGGCGAGCCGGCCCTCCTCGACGCCCTGGCGGCCCTCGACCTCGATCGCGGCCATCCCGAGGAGGCCATCTCCAGCCTGAGGGGGCTGATCGCCGCCCAGCATTTCCCAGCCGCGGCCCGCTGGGCCCTGGGCAAGCTCTACCTGCGTCTCGAGATGCACGACGAGGCGGTGGACCAGTTCGAACTGATTCTCGAGGAGGTGGAAGACCACCCCCTGGTTCTCTTCCACCTGGCCCAGGCCGAGGAACGCCGGGACAACGCTTCCCGGGCCGCCGAACTCTACCGCCACGTCCTCGAGACCCAGGGCCCCGCAGAGGCCTACTGCAGCGCCTGCGGCTGGCATCTCGAAGAGTGGAGCGAGCGCTGCCCGGGCTGCGGACACTTCGGCACCGTGGCCACCGCCCTGTCGCCTGCCATCGCGGAGACCGGTGCCGCCCTGGCCCGCCAGCCGACTTGAACGACCGCCTCGCCCGTTGGCTCGGGGGGCTCTTTCCCGGCACCTGCCTGTTCTGTGACGGGGAACTTCCCCCCTGCGCGTCCTTCTCCGCCTGCCCCGCCTGCTGGCTGTCGCTGCCGCCCCTGCCCGAGGCCGGTGCCGCCCCGCGTGACCCGCCCGGCCCCCTGCTCGCGGGCATCGTCGCCCCCTTCCGCTACGAGGGCGACACCGTGGTGCTCCACCGCCGGATGAAGTTCGCCGGCGCGCTGGAACTGGCGATCCCCTGCGGGCGGCGCATGGCCGCGGCCTGGCAGATCGCGGGACCCTGGCGGCCGGACCTGCTGCTGCCGGTGCCTCCCGATCCCCTCCGTTGGGGTCCCCGGCGGCGGGTCAGCCGGGCGCTGGCCCGTATCCTCGGCGGCCGGCTCGGTGTCGCGGTCGATCCTCGGGCCGCCCGGAAGACCCGGCACACGCCCCCCCTCTCGAGTCTCGACGCGCGCGGGCGCCGGGGCCGGCTCCAGGGGGCTTTCTCGGTTCGCGCCTCCCGGGTGGAGGGCCGCCGGATCCTGCTGGTCGACGACGTCTGCACCACCGGCAGCACCCTCGCCGCCCTGGCCGAAACCCTGCATCAGGCCGGGGCCGGCACCGTGGCGGCCTGCGTCCTGGCCCGGACGCCGCGGCGCCCGTCCGGTGGGCGGAAGGGGCGGAGTTCGGCTAGTCTGTCCGACGGCATCGTTTTTCCCTGCCCGGACGGGGGCCGCGCGCCGCCCCGGGCCGATCGAATGGAGTCGTCGTGATGGTTCCCCCCCCTGGCCTGCTGCACTCCCGCTGGTTCGTCCTCGCCCTCATCCTGGGCCTGGTCTCCGTTCCCACCCCGGCCGCTTCGGACGCACCCCTGACGGCCTCCCTGCGCATGTTCCAGGATGTCTACGAGGTCGGCACGGTGATACGCGGCGAGTTGACCGTGATCAACCCCACGGAGCGCTGGGTCGAGTACAGCCACGGGGCGAACCTGGCCTCGAACCTCGAGCTGATCACCGCCGACGGCAAGGCGATCTCCCCTACCCGCCCCCGCCGTTTCGGTGCGGCGAAGGCCAAGTCCATCGGGCCGGGTGGTTTCATCGGCCTGACCTTCGACGCGGGCATGCTCTTCCCGCGCCTGGACAAGCCCGGCGACTACATTCTGCGCTTCGGTCCCCAGGGCGCCCCGTCCCAGGAGGTGAAGTTCAAGCTGATCGAGGCCTTCTCTCCCACTGCCGACTACCGGCTGTTGCTGGAAACCGCCGTGGGCCCGCTCCGCATCGCCCTCGACACCTCCGAAGCGCCGGTGGCCGTGCACAACATCGTCAACCTGGCCCGCTCGGGGCTCTACGACGGCGCCAAGATTCCGCGGGTGGAAAAGGGCGTGGCCTTCAAGATTCGGGGCCCCGCCTCGGCACGCTACCGCATCCGCCCCCAGGAGAAGACCTCCGCCGCCCTGCTCGCCGGGGCCGTACTCCTCGAGGCCTCCCCTCCCGGCCCGGGCGCCTTCAACATGCCCCACCTGATCGTGCTGCTCGGACCCCGCCCCGAGTGGCAGGGCAAGGCCACGGTGATCGGCCACCTGGTAGGCGGCGCCGAGACTCTCGACAAGCTGGTCGCCCGTGGCGGCGGCTCCGGCCTGCAGGTGATCTCCGCAACGGTCGAGGAAGGCCCCGCCGCCGGGGAATAGCGCGGCTAGCAGCCCAGCAGCTCCGCCAGAGCGGCGGCGTCGGGAGGCCCTGGAAGGTGCAGGCAGCCGGTGTCCGCCGGCTGGCCACGGCCCCAGGTGATGATCAGCATCCCCCGATCCGCCCGCTGCAGTTCCGCCGGCCCCGGCCCGGCTTCAGCCGGTTCCACCAGGGCCAGCTCGTAGCGGCAGCCCGCCCGCAGAAGATCGAGGGCCGCCTCGACTCCAACCGCGCACACCACGCGGCGCCCGGCACCCTCGAGGGCCGGGGTCACGGCTTCGAAGGAGGCCTCCGGGCCGACGAGCAGCACCGCTCCCGGCTCGCCACCCGGCAAAGGAGCCGGCTCGTCGGGCAGGGGCACTGCGATCACCACGCCACCGGCCCGATCCGCCCGTCCCCCGTGGATTCCGGCCAGGGCGCGGGCCAGGGCCAGGAACTCTTCCGGCAGGTCGCCGGCCCCCTCGAGGGTCAGGCGGACCTCCCCCGCGCCCGTGGTGCAGCCGAGGCGCAGCGGCTGGTCACCCCCTCCCCGCATCAGGACCTGATCCACCAGGGTGTCCAGGACCCCCAGCCAGAGTCCCGGCGCCAGGGCGAAGCGCGCCGCGGGGCCCTGGCGTTCGAAGAGAATCAGCCTTCCCGGCCAGCGCTCGCGCCAGGCAGCGAGCCGGAGCCCCAGCAGGGCCCCGGGGTCGAACGCCCGGGGCCCGGGCAGGGCGAACGGCTCGAGCAGAGCAGCCAGGGGGCCGGCCTCGTCCACCCCCCATGCGGCGACCAGTGCGCAGACCAGCCGGGGATCCACCCCGGTAGAGGCCGCCGGGGCCGGCGCAGCCCGCTCCTCGAGCCGCTGGCGCACTTCCTCGAGCAACTCCCCCAGGAAGGCGGTCCCCCGTTCCTTGCCGGCCAGCGGCAGGCAGTGCCGGGCGGGCGGCAGTTCCCCCTCGTCATGGACCCGCCTCCACGACTCGGAGACGAGCAGCAGGTCGGCGGTGCCCTCCGGGGCGGGATCGACCCGCACCTCTACCCCTTCCACTTCCGCCTCGAGGAACTCTGCGATCAGTTCCCGGTGGTCGGGATTCTCCTCGAGCAGAACGATCCGCCGCCGCTGAGCGCGGGGGGGGACCACGGGGACGGGAGGGAAGGCGGCAGCGGGCACGGCGGATTTTCCTCGGAAGAGACGGCCGAGGGAATATACGCCGACTCGCCGCCCCGCACCGCCCCCCCTGCTATGCTGACCGGCCTTGCGGAGCCCCCCCATGGAAACGGGACTGACATCGATCCTGTCGATCATCGGCGCCGGCGTGGTGGCCGGCTTTTTCAACGTCACGGCGGGTGGCGGCTCGACCCTGACCCTGCCCCTGCTGATGATCCTTCTCGGCCTGCCCGGCCCGGTGGCCAACGGCACCAACCGCATCGCGATCATCATCCAGAATCTGGTCGCCGCGCCCACCTTTCGCCGGGGCGGCATTCGCGGGCTGCGCTACACCCTGCCGCTGATCGTCGCGGCCCTCCCCGGCGCCGCCGTGGGGGCCTGGTGGGGGGCGACGATCTCGGACCTGCTCTTCCGGCGTCTGCTGGCCGGGATCATGGTCGGCCTGGCGGCGGTGATCGCCCTGACCCCCCGTCCCGACCCGCTGCCTCGCGACGCGGTCCCCACCCGCTACCGTCCCCTGACCTACCTGGCCTTTCTCGGCATCGGCCTGTACGCCGGATTCGTTCAGGCCGGGGTGGGATTCCTGATGATCTTCGCCCTGGCGGGCCTCGAAACCTTCCCCCTGGTCCGGGTCCACGCCTTCAAGGTCACCATCGTGCTGGCCCTGCAACTGGCCGTACTCCCGATCTTCCTGGCCCATGCCACGGTGATCTGGAGCGTCGGCCTCTACCTGGCCATCGGCCTGGCGGCGGGAGGCTACCTGGGCGCCCGTACCGCCCTCGCGGGCAGCGAGCGGCTCCTGCGGGTGATCCTCGCCTGCGCCGCGGTGGGGATGGCGATCAAGCTGCTGGTCGACACGGGCGGCTAGCCGTCCGTGTGCATCACCACGCCCACACCGCTGTGGCGCCGAACGTTGAGCACCCCCTCATCGAAGAGCAGATACTGGCCCCGGATCGCCTCGAGCCGCCCCTCGATCGATGGTGTTTTGAGCAGGTTGATGCTGCGCACCTTCTCCGGCCAGCGCAGGGCCGGATAGGTGAAGCGGTAGATCGGTCGCTCCGCGAGCAGATACCGGCGGTAGGCCTCGGGGATCCGGCCGATGAGGCGCTCGGCCTCGGCCTCGAGATCCACCCCGGCCTCGTCGCCCCGCAGCATGGCCTGCCAGTGGGTCCGGTCGCTGATCGACCGGGCGAGGATCTTCTCGAGCCGCCCCACCTCGAGCCGGTCCGGCAGCCGGGCCAGCGGCATGGCGGCCGCCGCGCCCTGGTCGATCCAGCGGGTGGGCACCTGGGTGTGACGGGTGATGCCCACCTTGACTCCCGCAGAGACCGCCAGGTAGAGGACGTGGTCGATCAGACAGTGCTCACGCCCCCAGGCGGGATCCCGGCAGGGATTGTCGGCCTGGTGGAAATGGCACAGCTCCGGTTTGACGATGCAGATGTCGTTCTGGGGCAACTTCCGGAAACAACGGAAACAGGAACCCTCGCCGTAAGGCTTGCGGGTCTTGCCGCCGCAGTAGATGCAGCGCACGTCTCCCGTGGTCTCGATACGCAGGCGGCGGCCGAGCCACGACGAAATCGCCACCGGTGCGTCGTCTTCCGCGAGAGCACCGCGGAGTTCATATTCCACCGGCTCGGTGTGCCGGACCGCCATTTTCTTCAGGTACCCGCGCCAGGTCACGACCGACTCCTATCCGCTGCCGCGTCCGGGATTCCCACCCGCGGACGCCGGGGCCCTGAGCCTACACCGGCGGATTTGGGTTTGCCTCTGCGTCCCAAGCTTCGTACTCTCCAGCGCTGGAGGAGCCATGTACCCAGTGATCATCGATTTCGGAACGATCAACATCGGCGGCCACGCGATTCCGATCGCCATTGGGGGCTACGGTGTTTTCTTCCTGCTGGCCGTGATCACCGGCTGGGCCATCGGCACCTACCTGGGTAGACAGGTCTACCCGGACGCCCCCTGGACCGATATCTACTTCGGCTCGGTGGCGGCCGGCTTCATCGGCGCCAAGGTCACCAACCTGATCGTCTTTCTCCCCGACATCGCCGCCGGCAAGAGAAGCTTCATCGGGGTGTTGATGGGGGGAGGCGTCTGGCTCGGCGGAGCGATTGCGGGCGTGGGTTTCTGCGCCTTGATGCTCCGCAAGTACAAGCTCGATCCGGGGATCGTGGCCAACGGCCTGTTCACCGGCGTGCCCCTGGCCCACGGTGTGGGCCGCATCGGCTGCCTGCTGGGCGGTTGCTGCTACGGCGCTCCCACCGACCTTCCCTGGGCGATCGTCTACACCAATCCCCTGGCCCATCGGATCAACGGCACACCGCTCGACGTCCCCCTGCATCCCAGCCCGATCTACGAGTTCCTCGCCGAAATGATGAACTTCGCCATCTGCTACGCCCTCTGGCGGCGCAAACCCGCCCCCTGGACCATCTTCGCGGCCTGGACCGGGCTCTACGGCATCGAGCGCTTCGTGCTGGAATTCTTCCGCTCCGATCCCCGGGGCCAGTACTCCCTGTTCACCACCAGCCAGTGGATTTCCCTGTGCATGGTGGCCATCTCCCTGGCGACCTTCGCCTGGATCCGCAGGACCACGCGTTCAGCGGCCGACGCCGTCTAGTGCCGCCCCTCGACCTGCGCGCATGAGGCCGCCTGGATCGGGCCGCTAGCCCTGGGCGAGGCGTTCGCGCACGAGATCGACCAGCACACCGAAAGGCTTGCCGATCAGGTCGGGGATCTTTTCCGGCGGAACCTCGATCTTGTATTCGTCCTCGATGTCGAGCAGCAGGTTGAGCAGGGCATGAGAGTCGAAACCCAGGTCGAAGTTGAGTTCCTCTTCGTCGCCCACGCTCTTCAACTCGAGACGGGAGTTTTTCAGCACGAGACGCTCGAGCCCCGCTCGCAGG
The DNA here is from genome assembly GCA_030949985.1 of Acidobacteriota bacterium. Taxonomy (NCBI): domain Bacteria; kingdom Pseudomonadati; phylum Acidobacteriota; species Acidobacteriota bacterium. The sequence goes on along the minus strand of JAUZRX010000119.1, from coordinate 35,549 downwards.
TCGTCACCAGTCAAGATCCCTTCCTCCTCGTCCGCTGCCCGGGGGCCAAGAGTATAGACCCGCCGCAGGCCAGGCGGAGAGCCGCCGGCTGCAGGCCGACCCGGCAGTGGACGGCGGCGGAGGCAAGCACTTCGCCGTCGGCATGGACGGCCACCGGCCGCGAAAAGATGGCCTCGAAGTCGGCACAGCGCCCCATTTCGACCAGCCGGTGGCCGCCATGACCGCCGCGAAGGATCCGCGGCACCAGGCCCAGTATGCTGAGCACAGGCCCCTTGCGGCCGATGCAATAGTCCAGCACGCCGTCGGTGGCCACGGCCCGGGGAACGAGACGGAAGCCGCCTCCCGTACTCGGACCGTTGCCGAAGGTCAGCAGCAGCGCGGCCACCCTGCGCGCCGGCCCGCCATCGATACGCACTTCCGCCGGCCAGGGCCTCAGGCCATCGGCCAGGACCCGGATCAAGGCCAGGAGGTACGCGCCAAGGCCCCCGAGGGGAATCGATCGCGCCCGCCCGGCCACCTCCGCGTCGAGACCGATCCCCAGGGCGTTGACGAAGATCCCGGCGCGTCCGTCGATCCACACCCGGCCCACATCGAGGGGCGCGACCCGGAGCGCGTCTTCCGCCGCCAGGGCCTCGAGAGCGAGGCGGGGATCGAGGGGCAGCCCGAGCCCCCGCACCAGGTCGTTACCCCGCCCCAGGGGCACCAGGCCCAGGAGCGGGGACTCCGACCGCACGTCGGCCGCACGCAGCAAGCCGGCGACAACGGCGCGTATGCTGCCATCGCCGCCGGCGGCGATCACCATCGGGGCACCCGCACTCCAGGCCCGGGCGGCTTCCTCGGCCGCCGCCTCGGCGCTCGCCGGCCGCCGCAGGTCGAAGCCGCGCTCACCGCCGAGGCGGTCGAGAGCGCGGGTGAAGCGGCGCCGGCGACGGGAAGTTCCGGAACGCTCGTTGAGAACCAGGACCGGCCGGGCCATCAGCCCCGGCTGTTGGAGCGTACCCACTGGTCGATGCGATCGATGCCCTTTTCGATATCGGCGTTGGAAGCGGCATAGCTCAGCCGGATGTGCTGCCCCTCGTCAGGTACACGGGGACCGAAGTGGATGTCCGCCAGAACGGCCACACCGGCCTCCCGCAGCAAGCGGCCACGCAACTCTTCGGAATCGGCGCAGCCGGTCATGCGGCAAGCCTCGGTGACGTTGGGCCAGACATAGAACGCCCCGCCCGGGCGGCGACAGCTGAAACCGGGAATGCCGTTGAGGCCGCCGACGATCAGTTCCCGCCGTTCGTGGAAGACCCGTTTCATCTTTTCGGCCTCGTCCTGGGGACCGCTGATGGCTGCCAGCGCCGCGTACTGGTTGGGGTGAGCCGCACAGGACTCGGTGTTGGTCACCCAGCGGGTGAAGTGGGGGGCCAGGGCTTCGTTGACCGCGTAGCCGATGCGCCAGCCGGTCATCGCCCAGGTCTTGGAAACCCCGTCGGCGATGACCGTACGCTCGAGCATCCCCTCTTCGTTGACGATGGAAGCGAACTCTCCGTCGTAGACCAGGCGAGAGTAGATCTCGTCGGCATAGACCCAGACCTGGGGATGGCGGCGCAGGATCTCGGCGATGGCGGCCAGATCCCCGCGCGAGAGAATGCCTCCCGTCGGATTGTGCGGGGTATTGAGAATCAGCAACCGCGTCTTGTCGGTGATCCGCTCCTCCAGTTCGGCGGGATCGAAGGCGAAATCTCTCCCCTCGCGCAGGTGCAGGGGCACCCCCACGGCACCCATGGCGCGGATCTGGGAGTCGTAGATCGGGAAGCCCGGATTGGGATAGATCACTTCGTGGCCCGCCCCGAAATCGGTCACACTGAGGATCGTGTAACTGATGAAGGGCTTGGCTCCGGAACCCACCACCACGTGTTCCGGGCGGAGATCGACGCCGCGGACGCGGCCCAGTTCCCGGGCCACCGCCTCCCGCAGGGCGGGGATACCCGGGGAGGGCGTGTAGCCATGCCGGCCCTCCCGGATCGCCCGGATGGCGGCCTCGCAGACGTTGGCCGGCGTGGGGAAATCGGGCTGGCCGATACAGAAGGAGAGAACGTCCTTGCCCTCGGCCACCAGGGCGTTGACTTCACCGAGGACGACGAACGCGTTTTCCGTGCCCAGTTCAGCGGTGCGGTGACTCAGTTCCGGCATTGTCCCGTTCCTCCGCCGTCAACCCTGGCGGGCCGCGGCGAGCGCGGAGGCGATACGGCCGAGCCGGCTGTCACGCTCCGCGACGAATCTCCCGATACCCTCGACGATGTGCTCGGTCGAAAGGTGGGCTTCGTCGATCACATCCTCCACCGATCCCCCCGTCCGCCAGCGGTCGTCCCAGTCCGCGGAGAGGGTGTACTCGAGGCAGACATCGCTGGCCATCCAGCGACGCAGGGAGTCCCGGCTGCGATTGGTGACACCCATGGCGTCGATGCGGTCCGCCTCGGAGAGCACGCTCTGCCGATAGCCCTCGTCCTGGAGGGCGAAGAGCTGCGGCGAGACCGCGGCAACGATCTTGACGTTCCAGCCCCGGCGATCGATCTCGGGCAGGGCGGCGATCAGGTTGGCCGTGGAGGTCGTCCCCTGGACGATCACCACCCCCTGGCGCGGTGCCCCGTCGCGGTAGTCCCGCATCACGTAGGCCCCCCGCGCGGCTTCGAAATGGGAGGCCAGGGAGAGGGCCTTGCGGTCGGGAATCTCCACCGGCGGACGGGTCAGGTGCAGCGCGAGGATCGGCGCCCCGGCGGCCAGGGCGGCGGCGAGCACCACGGGCACCTCGTTAGCCTCCCAGGGATGCAGATCGATCACGCTTCCCTCGGGAAAGAGCTGCGTCACCGAAGGTGCGAAAACGCCGAAGTGGGTGCGGGAATCCTCCGCCGTCTCGGGCCCGGAATGCCCCGCGACCCAGATCGCCGGTCCCACCTTGAACTCGCAGTCCTGGGCCAGTTGGGAGTACAGGCGCATGGGACCGTACTTGAGATAGCTGAACGAGCCATAGGTCGAGCAGGCGGCGCCGAAACCGTCCCACTCGCGGGTCGGGTCGTCGCTGAAGTTCACCGAGGCGATACCGACGGTCATACCCGAGTTACAGAACTCGGTGATTTCCTGGGGCAGGAGCACGCCCTCGGGATTGTCGTTCCGTTCGTAGACCCCGTAGTTTTCGGCACCGGCGAATGCCTTGGCGAAGCCGGCGATGTTGGTGGATTCCGCCAGGTCGGCCGACATGGCCAGGAAGAGGGGGCGACCGTACTCCTTGCGCGCCCATGAATTGACCCAGGCGCCCCAGAGGGCCAGCGCCTTGCGGTTGGGGACCTTCTGCCCGGGCGGGATCCAGATCTCCGGCGGGTAGCTGCGGAAATCGGTCAGGCGCCGATCCTTCCAGGGGTTGCGGCCGAGATCCAGCATCAGACCCGCGGGGCGCTGCGGGACGCTCTCGCCGATTTCCACCAGGCGATCGGCCAGGTAGCGGTAGAAGTCGGGGTCGGACTTCATCACCGACATCACCACCTGGTAGTTCGCCCGCGCCTGCTCCGTCCGGGACGCCTCGTCACCCGGAGCCGGCTCGCCAAAGCCGGCGAAGGTCACGCCGTACTTCTCCTGGAACGGACGCTTGGTCTCCCAGAACTCCGGCGAGTTCATCTTGTGGGGCGCGCCGTGGGAAGCGTAGTCGTACTTGCCGTAGCCGCGGCCCTTGCGGGTGCGCATCCAAACCGCCGCCGGGCGGCCGCCGCTGTCGGGGTCTTCCACGGCCTGCAGCAGGGCCCGGGTGACGTCGGGCCAGGCGCTGCCGTCGTCGGCCCCGTAGACCCGCCAGCCGTGGGAGCCGATCCAGTCGGAAGGCGTACCGTGGATCACCGAGGAAGCGGGCCGGGCGTCGATGCCGTAATCGTTCCAATCCACCAGGAGGAAGAGATTGTCGAGCCCCAGGCCCCAGGCCGAATTCAGGCATTCATGGGTGCCGCCGGCACTGAGCCCGCCCTCTCCATCGAGGGCGAAAACGCGCACGTCGCCGGCTCCCGCCCGTTTGAGCGCCATCGCCTGCCCCACCGCGGGCGGAAAGCCGTGCCCCGTCGGACCGGTGTTCCACTTGAAGATCAGGGTCTTGCCTTCGAATTCGGCATGTCCGGCGAGACCGCCCCGGCGCCGGAAGCCCAGCAGGTCCTCCCAGGTCAACTGCCACCGGTCGGCATGGCGCACCCGGTACTTCTCGTCGCCGGTCTCCTCCAGGCGCAGGCGCAGGGCTTCGTTCAACGTCGCCAGCACGGCGTAGACCAGGGGCACGGTATGCCCCGCCACGAGCACGAAGCGGTCGGCGAAGGGCTTGTCGGGTCGACGCAGATCCCAGCGCATCACGCCGGAGAGCAGCAGCGTGAGCAGGGCATGCACCTTCGACCGGGAGCCGCCGGGATGACCCGACTGCCGGTAGTTGAGCATCAGGTCGATCAACTGGTCGGTGATGTCGCCCGCCTTGTCCCAATGGGGGAAATCACTTTCGACACGGTGGTAAGACTTCTCCCAGGTGTGGCCCATGGTGCTCTCCTTGGACGGGGCGGCCCTTGCGGCGGCCGGACCGGCGTGGCGGGGCTGAAAACATCGCACAGCCCAGCCCCCGGGGCAAGCCGCGACGAGGCCCTTTGTGGCGATTCTTCGAGCACGACGCGCCGCGTTCCACCACCCCCCGCAGCCGGAGGGCGGACGGGGCGGCCGCCGCGCCCGGCACGCGTTTCGAAGAGGAGCCTCGGCGCGTCGCGCCGGGGAGCGAAAGGCGCTTTGGAGATCCCCGTTGCCGCCACCGGGCCGACACCGTATAGCCTGAGCGGGAGACTCGATGAGACGAACACGCATGAACCGCCGGGATTTCCTCCGCGCCGCCGTGTGGGCCGGGGCCGCCCCCCTGGTCCTGCCGACCCGCGCCTGGTCCCTGCCGGGACGGAATCGCGCCCTGCCGCGGGTCGTCCACGTCCACAACGGTATGGCGGCGCGCTGGCCCAAGACCGGCGGCATGTACCGTGACTTCGTCGACCAGCAGACCGTCTTCGTGATGCTCGACGAGGCCGTCCGTCTGCTCAAGGGCAGTGGCCTGACAGACGCCTGGCAACAGGTTTTCCCCCTCGCCGACCCCGCCACCCGGCACCTGATGATCAAGATCAACTGCAACAACTCCACCGACCCCGCCGACGGAGCGGGTAATATCATCGACGCCATCCCTGAACCCGCGGTGGCGGTGATCCGTGGTTTCGTCCGGGCCGGCGGCCTGTCCGCCAATTGCCACATCTACGACATGACGACGGGCAGCGGCGCACGGTACATCCCGCCCTGGTTCCGGGATCGAGTGCGGGCCTACTATCCCGACGTACAATTCCACGCCAGCGGCGGCGCCCTGGCCGGCGGCGACGCCTGGGACCCCCGTACCCACGTCACCTGGGATCCGGCCCACGTGAACACGCCTCCGGAAACCGAGATCAACGCCCTGGTTCTCGACGCCGACTACATCGTCGACATTCCCATCGTCAAGCGGCACAGCCAGGCCAATGCCACCCTGGGCTACAAGAACCACCTGGGCAGCATCCGCAACGCCAACGCCCTGCACCCCTGGCTCTACAACGACACACCGGAGGCCTCGGTCCTCGCCGACATCATGGGCTCGCCCGTGGTGCCGTCGGATCCGACGGTCAAGTCGATCGGCGAGAAGACCGCCCTGGTGGTCGGTGACATGCTATTGGGGCAGCCCTGCTCGAACTTCGGCCACGAACCGCGCCCCTGGCAGATTTACGGCAACGAGTGGCCCAACAGCCTGATCGTCGGAGACGACACCGTCGCCACCGACTCGGTGATGCTCGATATCCTCGAGTCGGAGCCGGCCTACGATGGTGGCTGCGGCGCCCTGCGGTCGTGGGCCCGGCGCTACCTGGTTCATGCCGAGGCCAAGGGACAGGGAGTCCACGAGAGTGTGGTCCTGCCCACGGGGCAGCGCTTCGACCCGTCCCTGATGACCTACGAACGGATCGACTACCGGCACATCGAGATGTGGCCCAGCGGCGCAGACCTCCGCTGCTCGCGACTCGAGACGGGCGAGGTCCTGCTGGAATGGGATCACTACTTTCCGGGTAACTGCGAGATCCACCGCGCCACCCTGCCGGACTTCTCGGACGCCCAGGTGATCGGAGCCTCTCCCACCGGGCAATACATCGACGCCAGACCCGGCGACCAGGCCTTCTACCGCGTCATCTATGCGGACGCGGGGCCCTAGAAGCCCCCCTGGAAGCCCCCCTGGAAGCCCGTTGTCTCTTCTGTGCGAAGAGCCGGGCTTCCGGCGGCCGGCCGCCCGCCTCCAAGAGCCCCGCTCGGCGGCGTGCTGGTGGTCTCGGAGAGGTAGGCCAGCGGCGGCCCCCGCCGTCCTCCGAATCGCGCTTCGGGCAGACCGGCCAGCCGGGCGTGAATCTCCGCGGCATATGCACCGGCGCCGAGACGGCGCAGCAAGGACTCGAGCACGGTCCACACCGTACCCCGCAGGTCGGTGGAGGGATCGATGTCCGCGGGAATCTCGGTCCGGTCGAGCAGGCGCGCCGCCGGCTCTGCCAGATCCAGGGCGGCGAGCATCATCCCCTCCTCGAGCGCCGCGAGAAAGCGCGACCGCCCTTCCGCCGCCAGGCGGCTCGCCCGGGCCATCGCCAGCCGGGCCAGCAGCAGGCCGCCGCCCAGCCGATGGGGGTTGGGCGGCTCCACCTGGGCCAGGGCCTGTCCCCGGCGCCGCACGCGCCCCTCGGCGTTTTCCACCAGGAGCTCGATCGGCTCCAACGGCGCGAAAGCCGCCACCCGTCGCTCCAGGTCTCCGACAGGATCGCGGGGATCGAGGGCCTGTCCGTTCACCTCGAGCAGAATCTCTCCGGCGGACAGGCCCTCGAGGGGACAGGCCGGGTGAACCTCGCTGATCACCGGCGGACGCCCGATCCGGCCGGCCACGTCGAAACCGACGAAGGCCGCGGGAGCCTCGACCCGTGGAGCGAGCCGTGCGGCGGCCACCCGCAGGGCTTGCTCGCCCTGGGCCAGGGGCCACGCGGCCTGCTCGAGAATGCCGGTCACCGGATCGAAGAACAGCAGCCGGCGGGTGGCCGGGATGGCCTGACGGTTCTCCTCCACCAGGACCAGCAAATCCACGTCTTCGGGCAGAAACGGCCTCGAGGAACCCGTCGGCCGCTGACGCTGGATGGCGGGGTAGAGCGGCACGGCCGACCCTCCCGGCGCCTGCGCCGCGAAGAAGGCAGCCCACTGGGCGGCGGTCGCGGCGTCCAGGACCACCCGGTTCCAGCGACCGCGGGCGGCGGCCTCTACCGCCGGCGGCCCCTCGGCGGCCAGTGCGATGGTGGGCCGGGGATGCACATCGATCACCTTCCGCTCACCGTCCCGGATCTCCACATCCTCGAACCAGCTTCGCTTGCCGGCGAGTTGCAAGGCCACCCGGTGCCGGCCGGGGCAGATCTCGTGCCGCCCGGCCTCGACCTCTCTTCCATCGAGGGAGAGCCAACCCGTCGAGCGGTTCCAGCGCAGTTCCAACTCGGCCCGCGCCGGCTGCAGCTCGATGCGGCCCAGATCCAGCGGACCGGGATCGAGCGCGTCGAGAACGATCTCCAGTCGCTGCTCGAGGCGCTGGTAGCATTCCTGCCGAAGCACCAGCAGATGCTCGCCGGGGAGCAGTTCCCGCAATTCGAACCGGCCCGTCGCCGGATCGTCCTCGACCGCCTCGGTCTGCCCCACCACCACCCCATCGAGCAGCACTTCCACGCCCGCGGGAACCGTCTCGAAACGCAGGTCCCGCGCCACTTGCCGGAGTTCCGCCTCGAGGACCTTGTGCTCGCCGGCGGCGATTTCCAACTCGCCGCTTTCCCAGGCTTCGAAGCCGTGGCGCAGCAAGCGAACCCTGTGCTTGCCGGCGGTGACCGCCAGCTTGCCGCCGGCTCCCGGACGCACGTCGACGCCATCGACCTGGTAGCCCTCGCAGGGCAAGGGCTTGCAGGAAGGTGAGAAGAAACCGACTTTCTTCTCCCGCCGGGAGCGGTACAGCTCCACGTACCTGGGCCCGACAATCTCACCGCCGACCTCGTAGGAAGGCAGGTGGTCGATCAGGCGGTCGAGAGCCTTCGCCGTTCCCTCCGCGTCGCCCAGGGTGAAACGACACTGGGCGACCAGGTCCAGGGCCATGGCCAACTGATCGCGCGATGCGGCCCGGGCCGCGACCTCCTGCGCCAGCTTCTCCGCGGTTTCCAGGTCGGCCTGCTCGAGAGCCGTGCGCGCATCGGCCAGCAGAGCCTCGGGGGCCCTCTCCCCGGGGGCCGTCTTCTCGGCGACCGACAGCGGCAGAACGCATCCCAGCAGGAACAGGACGAACAGCAGCCGCAGGCCTTCCGCCCGTCTCAGCGCAGCCATGTCAGGCTCCTCTTCCTTCCATCGGATACGAGCAGGTCCCCGGCCGGCGAGACGGCGATCTGGTCCGGTCGCACCAACGCACCCTCGCCCTCGACAGGCAGGCCGATGCGACCCTGCATGTCCCCTTCCGGTGTGAGGATCACCACCTGCTTCTGTTTTCCATCGAGCACGTAGAGATAGCCGAGCCGGTCCCCGGCCAGGGCCAGCGGCGCGCGGACCCACGATTCGAGGTCGCGGGTCTCGAGCAGAGAGCCGTCGCTGGCCACGCGGTGCAACTGGCGCCGCCGGCCGTCCAGGACCCAGGCTCCCCCGTCACCGGTGGCCACCAGGTCGAGGGGCGCGGCCTTGCCGGGCAGGGTGACGGTGGCGACCACCCCGCGGCCGGCCTCCACCCGCGCGACCCGCCGGGCGCGCGCATCCACCACCCAGGCCGCAGCCGGTCCCACGGGCGCCAGCGCCGTGATGTCCACGTTGCCTTCCAGCACCAGGTTGGCCTGGGGCATCATCACCGTCTTTCCCCCCGCCCCCCACAGGCGGCCCCAGGCGTCCAGCGCCACCGCGCGGGCGGAAGGCAGCGGGCGGCTGTCGACGTCGCCGTCCGCGCCGCGGGACCACACGACGCCCCGCCGCTCGAGGGCCGCCCACACCCGGCCCTCGGGGTCCACCACCAGGTCGGCGGCGCGCTCCGGAAGTGGCAGCGCGGGATCTCGGGGCCGGTAGAGGGACTCGCGGCGCACGAGACCGAAGGTCAGGCGATCGAGCAAGGTGGCCAGGCTCCGACCGTGACGCGCCACCTCCTCGTCTCCCGCCGCCTGGGCCCGGCCGAAGGCCGTCATCGCCGCCCCATGCAGGCCGAGTTGGAACGCGGCCCGTCCGGCCACCAGCCATGCCCGCCGGGCGGCGGGGTGATCGGGAAAACCGGCGAGCAGCCGCCAGCACAGTTCCCGCGCGCGGGCCGGGCGCCCGGCCTCGAGGTGCAGCCGCGCCGCGAGGAGCAGGGCGTCGGGGACCCACGGCGAGCCGGGATGGATCGTGGGCAGGCTGCCCGCCACGGCGATGGCGCCGCCCGGGTCGTAGAACCCCGGCTCGGGCAGCGTGCGCAGCCACGCCAGCCGGTAACCCGCCTCGGCGGCGGAGTTGGAATCCTGGAAATCGTTCCAGACCTTCTCCAGCGCCCGGCGCGCCTGCTCGAGGGCCTCCGGCCGGGACGAGCCCAGCAGGCCGGCCTCCGAAACCACCGGCCAGTCCAGCCGCGCGAGGGCCAGCAACGCGTCGTCGGTCCATTCCCCGCCCTGCCCGCCCCAGGCCAGGCGTTGGTAGATCTCCCGCGCCTGCTCCACCTGGCCGTCCCGCTCGAGGTCGCGGGCCGCCCGGAGCTGACGCTCGGGAAGAGAGCCCTGGGCCCACAACCAGGGAGCCGCCAGCAGAACCACGCCGAAGACCAGCGCTCTCGTCGCTACCATCCGCCTCTCCCCTTGCCGGCACGAACCACCGCCACGGCCCCGGCCCGCACCTGGACCCGCTCACGGAAGAGCGCTCCACTGACGGGGTGGAGCACTTCCACCTCGTACTCCCCGGCCACGGCCTTGTGCTCGCCGGTGGGCGTCCGGCCGATTTCCCGCTGCAGGCCGGCAGCGGGGACACGCACCGTGACCCTGGCACCGGGAGGCACCGAAATCACCGACAGGCGACCCAGGGCCGGGTAGGCCACGGGGAGCGCCACCTGCTGGCCGGGCTCGAGATCCACGTCGAATTCACTGCGGTAGAACACGTCTTCGGCCACCAGCGCCAGGCGGTGCCGCCCGGGGCGCAGCCGGAGTTTCCGGCCCGCGTACCCGAGCCGGCCGCCCCGCCGGGCATCGATCACCTGCACCCTGTAGTGGGGGCTCGCCGTAACCTGCAGGAAGGCGTCCTCGATCCGCGGCATCTTCAGCGAAGCCAGGCGCTCTTCCCAGGCCGCCGGCTCCTCGTCCGCGGTCAGTTCCACTTCCAACTCCGGGCGTCCCGCCACCCGTAAAGAGAGACTGTGCTGCCGGCAGAGTTCCAGTTCCACCACGAGGGGCGTTCGCCCGGCGATGCGCTGGCCGTCGACTTTGACGGCGGCCCGCGCGGGCGAGGAAACCACCTTGAAACTCCGGCGCCGCGGCCGGGTCTCGATCACCAGGGGAGACGTCGCCGTCGCCGGGTCGAGTTCGACGCGTCCTTCCCGGCAGGCGTCACCGGCCTCCAGGGAAAACGGCCCCTCGAGATCACCGGGGATGTGCAACCGGCGATCCTCGTCCACCACCACCCGCGGGTCCGAAGGCACCACCTCGAGTCCCCGCGGCTGGGTCAGCACCGCGATGACCTTTTCGGGGGGAGTCAGGCGGATGCCGTCTCCGATCACGCCCAGCCTGGCCGACAGCCAGTCCTCCACCGGCCGGCGGCGCTCACCCAGCGGATCGACCCCCGACCACAGGGGCATCGTCCAGGCCGCGGCCGCGACCACCAGCAACAGCCCGACACCGAGCCCGGTCCGTCGGCGGCCGCCCCGAGGGGGCCTGGCAGCCAGTCCCTCCGCACCGGAGCCGCTCCTGCCGGTGGTCGGAGCCCCCGCCCGCGCCGGGGGCGGAATGCGCAGGGACGCCGGCAGGCCCCCCATCTCCGCCAACACCTCCCGCAACTCCCGGGCCACCTCGTTGCCGGTGGCGGGCCGGCGGCCGGGATCCTTCTCGAGGCAACGGGCGAGCAAGTCCCCCAGGCGCGGTGGCAGATCCTCGCGCAACTCGGCGAGAGGCGTAGGAGGATCGTTGACGATGCGGTAGAGCACCGTGGAAACGGTGTCGCCTCCGAAGGGACGCCGACCGGTGAGCAACTCGAATAGGCACACCGCCAGCGAGAAGAGATCCGAGCGCGTGTCCAGCGCCGCCCCGGAGACCTGTTCGGGCGACATGTAGTTGGGAGTCCCGAGCAGGGTGTCGGCGGAAGTCAGCGCGGTGCGGATGTCCTTGGCCAGGCCGAAGTCAGCCACCTTCAGCGAGCCATCCTGCATCAGCACCAGGTTGGCGGGCTTGATGTCCCGGTGCACGATTCCGGCCCGATGGGCCTCGTCCAGGGCCAGGGCGGCCTGGATACCCACTTCCACCACCTTGGCCGCGGGCAGCCGGTGGCCGTCGGCCACGTGGCGATCGAGGGAGACGCCCTCGAGGTACTCCATCGCCATGTAGGGCTGACCGTCATGCTCACCCACGTCGTAGATCGTCACGATGTTGGGGTGGCTCAGGGCGGCCGCCGCGCGGGCCTCCCGCAGAAAACGCGCCCGGGATTCCTCCTGCTCCGCCGGGGGCAGCGCTTCGAGACCGGAGAGGGTCTTGACGGCCACGCGCCTGGTTAGGGCGGGATCCTCGGCCAGGTACACCTCCCCCACCGCTCCCCGGCCGAGAAGCCGGACCACGCGGTAGCGGCCAAAGGTGCGGGGTCGGGAAGGAGAATTCATCCGTGCACAGGCAGTCCCAGGCGCCGTATTCTGGTCGAAATATCGTGGGCGGAGGAAGCGTAGGCCCACGCCCCCGAGGTGTCAACGCAGCCAAGTGCCTGCCGGGAGTGACGATGGTCATCGACACGGTGAGCCTGGACCGGGAAGTGCAGGGCATCCTCAAGCTCGGCCTGGTGGCCGTGACTTTCGACACGGCACCGTCTCCCGCCGCCATCACCCCCCTGCTCGACGAAGCCGTGGCCCGCCTGCGCCGGGCCGAAAACGGTCGAAGCGCCGGCCGGATACCGCGCCTCGGCCCGGCCCGGCGGCTCTACCGCGCCTTCGGCCTGGACCCCACCCGCCGACGACCGAGCCCCGAAGCGCTGATACGGCGCCTGCTCAAGGGCCAGGCCTTTCCCCGCATTCACCCCGCCGTGGACCTGGCCAACTGCTGGGCCATCGAATCGGGGCTGCCGGTGGGACTCTACGACACGGCCCACGTCCGTGGCGCGGTCAGGGCCCGCCGGGGCAGAGACGGCGAGAGCTACACGGGAATCCGCCGGGGCGAGATCCACCTCGACGGTCGGCCGGTGCTGGCCGATGCCGAAGGCCCCTTCGGCAACCCCAGCGCCGATTCCCTGAGAACCTCGGTGGGAGAGACGTCCCGCGACCTGCTCTACGTGCTTTTCGCACCGGAAGTGGTACCCGGCGCGGATCTCGAGGGTTGGATCCGCTGGCTCGATACCCGCGCCGCCGAACGGCTCGGCGCCCGGACGGTCACGCGTATCGTGGACTGAGGCGCCGCGCCGTGCGGACGGAAACACGAAGCGGGCGGCGGAGATCCCCGGGGATACCCGCCGCCCCTCCCGCCGGAAGTCCGCGGTCAGGCTGAAGGCCTTCCCGCGTCCCCTTCCAACTCGCCGATGAAGCTCTCCGCCAGGCGACGATGCTCCGCGTCGCCCATCGAGCGGGAGAGCACCTTGCCCGCCACCTCGAGGGCCAGGTCCGCCACGGTGCCGCGGATCTGGGCCAGGGCGGCCCGGGTCTCCTGTTCGATCTGCTCGCGCCCGCGGGCGAGGATCTTCTCGTACTCGGCGCGGGCCTCGTCGAGAATTCTCTGCCGTTCGCGCTTGGCGTCGGCCTGGGCCGTGGCGAGCATCTCGGCGGTTTCCCGCCGGGTCTTGTCGAGCAGGGCCTTGTGCTCGGCCAGCAACGCCGTGGCCTGCTCGCGCTCCGACCGCGCCTCGTCGATGGCGCCGCGGATGGCGTGGTCCCGATCGTCGAGCTTTTCGATCAGCATCCCCCAGCCCCAGCGCCAGAGCACCACGAGCAGCAGGAGGAAGATGATCAGCGACCAGATCGCCAGGCCGGGCTCGGGCTTGAGCAGAGGATTGCCCCCGCCGTGGCCGGCGGCCGCGAGGAGGACTCCGATCTGCGGCATGGCAGCCACCGATCCGCTCAGCCGACGAAGACGATCAGGATGCAGACCACCAGGCCGATGATCGCCACGCCCTCGAGCAGGAAGAGCGGCAGGTTGACCGCACCCGTGATGGCCGAAGCCGCGGAGGGCTGACGGGCGATGCTCTCCGCCGCCGCCGCGGCGAACCGGCCGATGCCCAGACCGGCGCCGATGGCCACCAGGCCGGCACCCAGGCCGGCGCCCATCTTGCCGATCGGCCAGGCCGTGCCACCGCCGCCATGATCGGCTCCCTGGGCCAGGACGAGAGTTCCGGGAGCGAGGAAGAGAAGCAGAATCAGCGCCAGTCCCGTGTACTTGAAGAACTTTTTCATGACTACCTGGTCCTCCGGTGGTCCCGCCAGCCTCTGTCAGTGCTGGGGGTGAATTGCCATACCGATGAAAACTCCACTGAGCAAAGCAAACACGTACGCCTGCACGAAGCAGACGATGATTTCGAGCATCAGAATACCGACCGAGAGCAGCACCACGGGGATTCCCACGGCCCAACTCTTGAGAATGAAGATCATCGCCATCAGCGCCAGCAGGCCCATATGCCCGGCGGTCATGTTGGCCGCCAGTCGCATGGTCAGGGCGAAGGGCTTGACGAAGGTCGAGAGGATCTCGATCGGCAGCAGCAGGAACCAGCGCACGATGAACGGCACGCCCCCGGGGGCCAGGTGCGAGAAATGACCGACCACCCCGTGCTTCATCACCCCGAAGACGATGATGGCGAAGAAGGTCACCGTGGCCAGGGCCATCGTCACCCAGACGTTGCCCGTCGCCGTCGCCGCTCCCTGAACGATCTGGGGGGGAGTCTTGCCCATCAGGTGGAACACCAGGGTGGTCACTTCACCGATGGGCACCAGGCCGAGCAAATTGCAGGTCAGGATGAAGAAGAAGAAGTTCAACAGCAGCGGGGCCACCTTCTTGGCCCACTTCTCGCCCGAGAACTTGATCGCCACGTCCCGGTAGAAATGCTCGACGAAGGGGTCGAGCATCTGGGCCCAGCGCGACCGGGGCACACCCGACTCGTCGTAGCCCGCCACGGCCCGCCGGACGCCGATCAACACCAGCACCGAAGCGATGGCCATCATCACCACGGCCTTGGTCAGCATCGCCGGCCAGGAGCCGTAGCCGTAGTCCGCCACGTGGTGGAGGATCACGCCGGCGGCATCGAAGGTTTCCTCGGCGGCCGTCATGGCCAGCATGCCGATCATCGCTGCCCGTCTCCCGCATCCCGCCCGTCTGCCGCACGGGAACGCATTTCCTTGCCGATCCGCACGGTCTCCCATGCGGAAGGTACCAGCCAGCCCACCAAGGCCCCCACGGTCGTGGCCTCGGGACTGCGCCCCAGCAGGCCGACACTCACGCCGACCACGGTCAGCACCACCACGGTCCGCCCCAGCAGCCGCCTGGCCCGGCCTCCCATGTGAGCCTCGAAGGGCCCGCAGGGTACCGGCGCGACCCGCGCCACCAGCAGACAGCCGAAGCCGCTTGCGGCGGCCGCTGCCAGAGCATCGGCGAGAACGCTCACGGATCCTCCCCGTCGTCGCCTCGCCTGCTGCTGCGGAAAGCGACCCGTGCCACCTCCGCCATTCCTACCACAAGCCCCAGCAGCACACCCAGCAGCAGAAACACGGGCTCGCTCTGGAACCTGCGATCCAACCACCAGCCGAGGGCCAGCCCGGCCAGCAACCCTCCGGTCAGCGCCCAAGCCGCTCCCATGAAGGGCACCGCCTGCCGCCAAATCCGGGCCATCTCGCCGAGAAATCCCTCCGGCCGCTCGGCGTGGCGGGGAATCCTAGCAGATTCCCTTTCCCGGTCAAACCTCCTCCCGCCCTCATCGGCAACCACCGGCTCCACCTCCGACGGCGGCCGCCATCGGCCCTATTCGCTTTCGGTGACGACCTCCGCCACCTTTTCCGGCGGCAGGGTCACCTCGGCGCCGGCGGCGCGCAGAACAGGGTAGACCTGGGTTTCGACCAGGCGCTCGATGGGGGCCTCCATGATGCGGAAGATCGGCTTAGGATAGAGGCCGATCCAGACCGCCAGAACCACCAGCGGAATCAGCGTCCACTTCTCTCGCCAGGAAAGGTCGGCCAGTCCCTCGTTCTTCGGATTGGTCACCGCCCCGAACATGGTCTTCTGGTAGAGCCAGAGCAGGTACACCGCTCCCACGATGATGCTGGTGGCCGCCACCACGGTCCACCAGAAAGGCGGCAGACCGAAGAAGGAGTAGGCCCCGCCGCCGACCTGGGCCAGGCCGACGAGAATCGTCAACTCACCGACGAAACCATTGAGCAGCGGCAGACCGGCCGAGGAAAGCATGGCGATCATGAAGAAGACGGCGAAAACCGGCATGGTCCGCGCCAGCCCACCGTACTCCGAAAGCAAGCGCGTGTGCCGCCGTTCGTAGATGATGCCGATGATGAGGAAGAGCAGGCCGGTCGAGATCCCGTGGTTGAGCATCTGCAGCACGCCGCCCTTGATCCCCGTCAGGTTGAGAGCGAACAGGCCGATCATGGTGATGCCCAGGTGGCTGACCGAGGAATAGGCCACCAGCTTCTTCCAGTCCTTCTGCACCAGCGCCACCATGGCGCCGTAGATGATGCCCACCACGCAGAGGGTCAAAAGCCACCAGAGGTTGTCGGCGGTCTGCTTGGGGAAGATCGGCAGGGCGAAGCGGTAGAAGCCATAGGTCCCCATCTTCAGCAGCACGCCGGCCAGGATCACCGAACCCGCCGTGGGAGCCTCCACGTGGGCGTCGGGCAGCCAGGTGTGGAAAGGGAACATGGGCACCTTGATCGCGAACCCCAGGAAGAAGGCCAGGAAGACCCAGGTGGCCGCGGGCCACACGGCGGTGGCCGGGCCCAGGGTGTGGAGCTGCACCACGTCGAAGGTCCGCTCGGCCAGGTGCTCACCCGAGAACAGGTAGAGGGCGATGATGCCCACCAGCATCAAGGCCGAGCCGAAGAGGGTGTAGAGGAAGAATTTCATCGCCGCGTAGAGCTTCCGCGCGCCGCCCCAGATACCGATGATGAAGTACATCGGGATCAGCATCACTTCCCAGAAGATGTAGAAGAGGAAGAGATCGAGGGAGCAGAACACCCCCAGCATGCCCACCTGGAGCATGAGGAAGAAAGCGTAGTACTCCTTGACGCGATCCTGGATCGCAGTCCAGGAGCTGAGCATGCAAATGAAGCCCAGCAGGGTCGTCAGCACCACCAGCAGCAGCGCGACGCCGTCGACACCCAGCTTGTACTGCACGCCCAGCGAAGGAATCCAGGAGTAGGCCTCGACAAACTGGAATCCCCCATCGGTGGGGTCGTATTTCAGCAGGGGAAACAGGGAAATCAGGAAGTCCGCCAGGGCCGTCCAGGTCGCGATGTGCATCGCCGCCCGGGGATTTTTCCGGGGCACGAAAAAGATGATGACCAGGGCCGCCACAAGGGGCAGGAAAGTGATGATGGACAGGATGTTGTTCATCTGAGTTCCTGGGTCGAAGGGCACAGCCGAGAGGGAAAAGAGGCTTCGGCCATCGAGCCTCCCTAAAGGGCCGGTA
Organism: Acidobacteriota bacterium; assembly: GCA_030949985.1. Lineage (NCBI taxonomy): Bacteria > Pseudomonadati > Acidobacteriota > Acidobacteriota bacterium. The sequence goes on along the minus strand of JAUZRX010000119.1, from coordinate 18,629 downwards.
AGCCTAGCCCAGGGGCGGCCGGATGGTCAAGGAGATCCGGCACCTTCCCGGCCCGGCAGCACGGCGGTCAGCAAGGCCTCGTCCAACCGACAGGCGAGAGACCTCCCCTCGAGCAGCCGGCAGGCGCGCTCGGCGGCCGAGGTCGAGGAGAAGAGCAGCTCGAGCCGAACGCCGTCCGGCCCCGCCGGCAGGAGGTTCTGATCGAGCAGGTTGGCGGCCCATCCCGGGGAGGGTTCGCCCCAGGCCAGGACTTCGGCCACCCGGGGACCGGGACGGCAGCCGCCGTCGGAGCGGGGCGCCGGCACCCTCTCGAGGGGGTGCAGGAGCTGCTCGGGACGGACGATCGGCCGTTCGACGGCCGCCATCAGAGCCGGCAGTCTCCCCTTGAGGTAATGGAAGACGGCCCAGCGCAGACCATCGCGGGTCAAGGTCTCGATCACCGCCCTCTGGGCGGCGTCCTCGGCCAGTTCCAGCGCCGCGCTCCGGGGCCAGAGCCCCGAGCGGTCCCGATCGGTGCCCAGCAGGGCCGAGCCCAGTTCCGCCGGATCCAGGCCGGCGCCCCGCAGCATCACCAGCATGCCGGCCAGCCGCGCCACGCCCTCGAGCCGGGCCACCCGGGCCATGCGCAGCAGGGGGTCCGCCGGCGCCGGGCCGAGGTGGCGGGCCGCCACCAGGCGGGCCCACTCGCCGGTCAGGGCCACCTCGAAGGGAAGCACACCGCTGGCGGAGAGCAATTCGAGATCGGCCCGGGTCTGGACGCCGAGGCGCCGGGGCACCAGCAGTTCGTCCCGCTCGAGGTCCGCCACCGGCCGATCCTCGCCGATCAACGCGTCCCAGCGGGCGGGGTCGGGCGGTGCGGTCCCCAGTCGCTCCAGCACCTCCGCGCAGCGGGGACCGGTCAGTGGGAAAAAGGCCTCGGCAAGCTGGCGCCGGGCCGCGGCGCGACGCTCGCCGAGGGAGGCCGCACGCACCCGGACCCGGGCGCCGTCGAAGGGCGGGCCGAGCCGGGCGCCGATCCCCTGGGCCAGGTCCGCCGGACGAGAGAGCACCACCCCGGGAGAAGACGCCTGCCCTCCTGCGGCCGGGAACACCACCAACGCCGCCGCCAGCGCCCAGGAGCGCCTCACGGATCCGTCCCCTGCTCGAAGGGCGTGACGAGCACCCGCGCCCCGGGCACCAGGCCGTAGCCCTCGGCCTGATCGGCGCCGACTTCGATCACGTAGCGGGCCGGCGCCGACGGCGCCCAACTCGGGCAGGGCTCCCGGCCGCAGGGCGGCAACGCCCGTTCCACGTGAACGACCCGGTGATCCGCCGAGAGCCAGACGATGTCGAGGGGAATCTTGCAGTTCTTCATCCAGAAAGGATGGCGGCCCTGCCGCTCGAAGACGAAGTACATCCCGCCTCCCGGCGGCACCTCCTCGCGACCCATCATGCCCTGGGCCCGCTCGGCGGGAGTCTGCCGGACCTCGAGCACGAGCACCGCCCCCGAGGGCGTCGCCACCCGCACCCAGGCGGGCGCAGCCGCCCGGGACGGGGAAGCGGTGGGCCCGCAGCCCGCCGCCAGCGCCACCATCAGCGCCAGGCCGAAGGCCGCGGCTTCAGTGGACACTTTCCCCGGCTCCCCGCATCGCGTCGCCGTCCGCTTCCGCACCGGCGTCGGGTGGAACGACCTGGCCGGTGTCGATCACCAGGTCGGTTCCCAGCCCCCGGCCGCCGGGCAGCCCGTCTTCACCGTAGCAGAAGACCTGGTAGCCTTTCTCCGTGCGGCGGTAGGCGACCTCGAAACCCCAGGGATCGATGACCGGCCCTTCGAGGTACTGGCCGAAGAGTTCCTCCAGCCGCTCGGGATAGCGCCCCCTCTCCAGGCGGAAACTCTCGGCCGCAAAACCGACCTTGCGCACCGCGTCCCAGGCCAGCAGCGCCGGCCCCCGCACCTCTGCGCTGCGCAGGCTGCGCACCCATTCCAGTTCCTTGCGCGCCTTGTCGGCCGCGGCGGTCTCCGGCCAGCGGGAGATGATCGCCTCGAGCCGCCGCGCGATCTCCTCGAGACTCTGCTCTTCCTCGGCGGCGACGACCTCGTCGAAGGATTTCCGGGCGGCCTGCTCCTCCGAACAGCCACCCAGCATTGCAGACGCCACAATGAGACCGGCGACCAGCAACCGGCATCCTGGGCTCATCGGCCTCCTCCTCGGCATCGTCCACCTCTCCCGCGGATTATGCACGATCCCCCGGGGGGGGTCTTTCGAGTTCGCGCCACGCCCGGGGGAGGCGTAGGCTTCCCGCCTTCCGCTCGGCCGTTGACCCGGACCGATCGGTCCTGCGAGAATGAACGGTCGGGTCACGCCATACTGCGGTTCGGTTTTTCTGGGCGGGAGGACGCTCCATTGGCTGGCGCTGTCTCACAGCGATCCCTTTCCCTCTGGCTGCGCCGGCTGGCCTCGGCGGAACCCGCAGAGGCGGAAAAAGCCCGACGCTGGCTGCTCGCCCACCCCGACGCCAGCCTCCCACGCCTGCTCGAGGCCCTCGACGACGAAGACGAGACCCTCCGCTGGAGGATCATCGCCCTGCTTCCCCTCTTCGGTTCGTCTCGCTGCGCCGCGCCGCTGGCCGCTTTGTTGCACGATCCTTCCGAGGCGATCCGCTGTCGGGCCGCCGCGGCCCTGGCGCGGGTGTCATCCCGACGCTCGGTGCCCGCCCTGACCCGACTGATCGAACGCGAGACCTCCCACCGAGTGCGCTGGGCCGCCACCCGGGCCCTGGTGCGCCTGGCCCAGACGGGGCGCGAGAGCGCCCTGGGCCCGCTGCTGGCGATCATCGGGGATCCCGCCGCCTCGGCACGCATCCGCGTGACGGCCATGGCCGCCATTCCCTGGATGACCCGGGGCCGCCACGACACCTCCGCGCGCCGCCTGCTGGAGGCCCTGGCCGCCGATCCGGAGCCATCGGTGGCCTCCCGCGCCCGGCGCATGCTTTCCGGCGGCCTGGGCACCCGCCTCGAACCCTGGACCCTCGGACGACTGCTCGACGACCTGGCCAGCCGGCGCCTGGGAGTCTGGCAGCGGGCCCAGACCCTGCTCGCCCGCGCCGGGGGCATCATCGTCGAGCCGCTGGTCGAGGCCATGTCCCGGAGACCCGACGACGCCGTCTTCCTCTCCCACTGCGGCCTGACCCTCAAGTCCCTCTCCCCGCGCCAGGTGGCTCGTATCGGACCGTTTCTCGAATCGGTGGAGAACCCCGCCGTGCTGGCCGTACTGGTGGACGTGGCGGCGGAGGCCGGCTCGCGCCAGTTGCTGCTGCGCCTGGCGGGGGTGATCGACGCGCTGGCCGCCCGCCACGCCCCGGGAGCGCTACCGGCCGCTGACGGGGTGCGCCAACGCGCCCACCGCGCCCTGGCCGAGGCCGGCTCCCGCATGGCCATCGACGACCTGCGGCTGCTGCTCGAGGACCGCCGGCTGAACATCACCCCCGACCTGGTGGAAGCAGCCACCCGTATCGCCACACGCAAGGATCTGCCGGCCCTGCTCCGGGCCTACCTCCGCTCCCGGGGGGTGACCCGGCTCGGCCTGCGGGAAGCCGTGCTGACCGTCGCCCGCCGCGAGAAGATCCGCCGCACCGAGCGCCTGCTGGCCCGGCTCGACGAACGGGAACGCCGGGCCGCCCGCGAAATACTCGGCACCCCCCTCCCCCCGGCCCGTGCCCTGACGCCCCGCCGCTCTTCCCTCTCTTCCCTGGCCCCGGGCCTCGAACGCTGAGGCGCGTTATTCTCGCGGCACTGTCCCCGCCAGGAACTTCCGAGGATCCGTGATGACCCTTCGTATCGGCGTCAACGGCCTGGGCCGCATCGGTCGCTGCCTGCTGAGAATGCTGCGCGGCAGGGAGGACCTGCGCTTGGTGGCGGTCAACGATCTGGCCCCCGCGAGCACCCTGGCCCACCTGCTGCGGCACGACTCGATCCACGGGCCGTTCCCGGGCGTCGTCGAGGCCCGCGGCGGCGACGCCCTGCTCCTCGACGAACGCCTGCTGCCCTATTCCCGCATCCGGGCCCCGGGAGAGATCCCCTGGTCCGAGAACGGCGTGGACGTGGTGATCGAGGCCACCGGCCAGTTCAGCGGCAACGACGAGGCCCGACGGCATCTGGGCGGCACGGTGCGCCGGGTGCTGGTCAGCGCCGTCTGCCCCGCGGCGGACAGGCAGATCATCCTCGGCATCGACGACCCCCGCCCCGGGCCCGAAGACACCCTGATCGCCATGGGCTCGTGCACGACCCACGCCGCGGCCCTGCCGCTGGCTTGCCTCGAGACGTGGTACGGCGTCGAGGCCGCGGAAATGACCACCCTGCACTGCACGACCGGCTCCCAGGTGACCATGGACGGCCCCCACCACGATCTGCGTCGCTCCCGCTCGGCCCTGGTATCGATGATCCCCACCACCACATCCGCCAGCCGCGGCCTGGTCCGCGCCCTGCCCTTCCTCGAGGGCCGACTCTCCTGCCTGGCGGTGCGGGTCCCCACCGCCAGCGTCAGCCTGGTGGAAATCGTCGCCCACACCCGGCGGGAAGCCGACCGCCCCGAAGACCTGGCCCGCCGCTTCCAGCAAGCCGCCGCAGGTCCCCTAGAGGACCTGCTCGGCGTGAGCACCGAGCCACTGGTCTCGGTGGACTTTCGTGACGACCCCCGTTCGTCCATCATCGACCTGCCCCTGCTCGAGCGGCCGGGGAGGCACCTGGTGCGGATCATCGCCTGGTACGACAACGAGTGGGGCTATACCAGCCGGCTGGTGGACCTGCTCGGCCGCTGGTCTGCCCAAGCCGACCCGCGTCCCGCGGATTGAAGGAGGCCTGGAACCATGAACGATCCACGTCGTCTCCCCCTGGTCACCGACATCGACCTCTCCGGCAAGCTCGTCTTCTGCCGGGTGGACTTCAACGTCCCCCTCGACGGCAGCACGATCACCGACGACCGGCGCATCCGCGCCGCCCTGCCGACGATAGAGCACCTGCGCCGCAACGGCGCGCGCGTGGTCTGCGCCAGCCATCTGGGCCGCCCCAAGGGGCAGCGCCGGCCGGAGATGAGCCTAGCCCCGGTGGCCGCGCGCCTGGCCGAACTGCTGGGCGACCCCGTTCCCCTGGCCGACGACTGTATCGGTCCCGCGGCCCAGGCGATGACCACGAGCCTGGCCGACGGCCAGGTGGGGCTGCTCGAAAACCTGCGTTTCCATGGGGGCGAGACCCGGGGGGACCGCGACTTCGCCCGGGCCCTGGCCGAGGGCTTCGAGGCCTATGTCAACGATGCCTTCGGCGCGGCCCACCGGGCCCACGCCTCGGTGACCGGCGTGCCGGCCCTGCTGGACCGGCGCGCGGCGGGCCTGCTGATGGCCCGGGAAATCGACGCCCTGACGCGGCTGGCCGAAGATCCCCGGCGCCCCTACTTCGCGATCCTCGGCGGGGCCAAGGTCTCGGACAAGATCCCCCTGATCGACGCGCTGCTCGAGCGGGTCGACGGCATCCTGGTCGGTGGCGCGATGGCCTATACCTTCCTCGCCGCCCGTGGCGTCGAGGTCGGCGCCTCCCGGGTCGAAGACGGCCAGTTGGAGCTGGCCCGCAAGCTCGAGGAGCGAGCCCGGGCCCGGGGCGTGGCCTGGCACCTGCCCGTCGATCACCGGGTCGCCGGCCAGATCGACGGCCGGCGGGTCTCGGGCCTGGAGACCACCCCGGGCGAGGCGATCGACCCGGGCCGGGCCGGCGTGGACATCGGCCCCCGCACCCTCGAGCATTGGCGCGAGGTGCTGGGCGACACCGTGCGCACCGTGCTGTGGAACGGGCCGGTGGGCTTTTTCGAAGCCGAGGGCTGCGAGACGGGGACCCTGGAGCTGGCCCGCCACCTGGCCGGGTTGCCGGCTTTCACGGTACTGGGTGGAGGCGACACGGCGGCCGCGGCGCACCGCTTCGGCCTCGAGGCACGCTTTTCGCACGTTTCCACGGGCGGGGGCGCCGCCCTCGAACTGCTGTCGGGTGTCCGCCTCCCCGGCGTCGCAGCCCTGGAAGGAGACCCAAGGTGAGCCGCAAGAAACTGGTCGTCGGCAACTGGAAGATGCACCACACCCGTTCGGAGACTCTCCACTGGTGGAGCCGCTGGCAGGACATGCAGGCCCAGGGGGAACGGCCCGATCCCGACCGGGTCGACCTGGGCGTCGCTCCCCCCTTCACCTCCCTCGCCACCCTGATCGAAGCCCGCGCGGCCCAGCCTCTGCTGGTGGGGGCCCAGAACGTCCACTGGGAGAGTTCCGGAGCCTTCACCGGCGAGGTGTCCGCGGAGATGCTGGCCGAGGCGGGCTGCGATTTCGTGATCATCGGCCATTCCGAGCGGAGGCAGATCTTCGGCGAGACGGACACCCGCATCGCGCGCAAGGTGGCCGCCGCCCATCGGGCGGGGCTGCTTCCCATACTCTGCGTCGGGGAAAGCGCCGACGAGCGCAGCGCCGGACGCATGGAGGTGGTCGTCGAAGAGCAGCTCCAGCGGGCACTCGACGGGGTCGCCTGGAAAGATCCCGACGCCCTGGTCCTGGCCTATGAACCGATCTGGGCCATCGGCACGGGCCAGACGGCGACCCCGGCCCAGGCCCAGGCGGCCCACCGCTTTCTCCGGGAAATCCTCGCCTCGATGGCGGGCGCCGAGGTGGCGGCCGGAGTCCGGATCCTCTACGGGGGCTCGGTCAAGCCGGCCAATGCGGCGGAGCTGGCCGCGGAAGAGGACATCGACGGCTTCCTGGTCGGCGGCGCCAGCCTGGACGCCGCCTCCTTCGCCGCCATCGCCCGCTAGCCGTCCGCTCCTCCGGGCCGGCGAGTTGCCGGAACCGGCCGGCCGTGCTACTTTCCTCCGGCTTTGGTCCCCGCCTGAGGCGGGAAGCCCGCTTCGGCGGGAGGAGAGTTTCGTGCTCTATGCCCTGGTGGTTACGCTCCACATCATCGTATCGATTTTCCTCATCCTGGTCGTACTGCTGCAGACCGGCAAGGGTGGCGATCTCGCCAGCGCCTTCGGCGGCGGCGGCACGCAAACCGTTTTCGGCCCCCGGGGCACGAGCAACGTGTTGACCAAGGCCACGACCACCGCGGCGGTGCTCTTCATGTTCACCTCCCTGGGACTGGTTTTCCTGACCCAGAGTGGAAGCCGCTCGGTGATCGACGAGGTGGCGGCGCCGGCGGCGGCCGAACAGAGCGCGCCCCGGGCGGAACCCGAGCCCCAGGCCGACCCGGCCACGCCGGGCGAGAGGGTGCCCGCCGGTGGTGCAGAAGACCCCGGCCAAGAAACTCCCGGCAAGTAGTTTCGACCTGAGCTAGAATCCGGCGCGCGGCGGGCCGATCGATGACGGCACGCTCCCGCGCCCGACGAAGTGCCGAAGTGGCGGAATTGGCAGACGCGCATGGTTGAGGGCCATGTGAGCGCAAGCTCGTGCGAGTTCGAGTCTCGCCTTCGGCACCACCCCCGGGCCCCTCGTCGGGCCCTGACGTCGCTCCTCTCTCCGGGCAGGATCCCGCCCCCAATGCCGACGCCGGTTCCGGCGTAAAACCGCCAAGGGACCGGACGCGGCGGATACCGCCCGGCCCCCCGGGGTCAGGGAAACTTCCCCTCCCACCCCGAAGGCGCCTGTTCCGAAAGGGGTCGGTTTGGGTCCGCCTGGCTTGGCCTCGGGGCCGAAGTGGTCCCTGGCTCGGGGGCGGGAGAGCGGCCTCTCCCACCCTTCCGCCGGGACGCGCCCCTGGAGATACACCGGCGGAAGGACGGCGGCAAGCCGTCCTTCGGGTTTTTCCCGGCGCTCGCTGTTGCCCCTCCCGATTCCGGGCCGCATAGTTTCACTATCGTTCACTGTTTGTGCCGGCGGCCCCTGCCAGGGGGTATCGCCCGATGGAGTCCCCGAGCATGGCTTATTCGCAACTTCCGGGCGATTACCCGGAGATCCGTACCCTTGCCACCGCGGAGTTCCATCTGCCCGAGGAGTTCTCGCGCCTGCGGGAGCTGGCCTACAATTTCTGGTGGAGTTGGACGCCCCAGGCGCGGCTGCTGTTCTCGAGCATCCACCCCGCCCTCTGGGCCCGTTACCGGAATCCGGTGGAAGTCCTCTCCCACGTCGAACCGCAGCACTGGGAATCGCTCCTTCTTTCCGACTCCTTCCAGGCCGCCTACGACAACGTCCTGCGCAGCTTCGATCGCTACATGGGCCGTCCCGAACAGTGGTGGTTCAACCGCACCTTCCCCGACCATCAGGCAGGCCCGGTGGCCTATCTCTCCACCGAGTACGGCATCCACGAAAGCCTGCGTATCTATTCCGGCGGCCTGGGCGTTCTCTCGGGGGACCACTGCAAGGCCGCCTCGGACCTGGGTGTCCCCTTCGTCGCCGTGGGCCTGCTCTACCGGCGGGGCTATTTCAGGCAGACGATCAACGCCGAGGGCCGGCAGCAGCACATGTATCCCGACTTCGATCCCACCCGCCTGCCCCTCCTGCCGGTTCTCGGCCCCGAGGGCCGGCACCTCGTGATCCAGGTTCCCCTGCTCGACCGCAAGGTGCAGCTGGCGGTCTACAAGGTGCAGGTGGGTCGCGTACCGGTGCTGCTGCTCGACTCGGACCTGCCTCAGAACGATCCCAGCGACCGCCCGATCACCCACATCCTCTACGTCCGCGGTCGCGAGATGCGCCTGTGCCAGGAACTGGTCCTGGGCGTGGGCGCGGTGCGAGCCCTCAGGGCCCTGGGAATCGACCCCTCGGTGTGGCACCTCAACGAAGGGCACGTGGCGCTGATGACCCTCGAGCGCCTGCGGGAAGAAGTGGCCAAGGGTGAACGCCTGCCCCGGGCCCTCGAAGTGGTGCGGCGCAACATCGCCTTCACCACCCACACGCCGGTCCCGGCGGGCAACGAGACCTTCGAGGGCGAAGTGGTGCGCCTCTACCTGGGAAGCTGGGCCGTACAGCTCGGCACCTCGGTGGGCGAACTGCTCAAGCTCGGCCAGGCCCACCCGAACGACGACTCCGGGGCTTTCAACCTGACGGCCCTGGCCCTGCGGGCCTCGAGTTACCACAACGCGGTCTCGGTCCGACACGGGGAGGTCAGCCGCCGCATGTGGCACGGCCTTTTCGAAGGCCAGGGCGAGGCGCCGATCGACTCGATCACCAACGGCGTGCACGTGGAGACCTGGGTCGGCCTGGAACTCAGGGATCTGCTGACCAAGACCCTCGGGCCCAACTGGGAAGAGAAGGCGCACCAGAGCGAGGTGTGGGGCAAGAACCTCGACGCGATCCCCGATGACGAGTTCTGGGCCGCTCACCAGGCCCAGAAGCGGCGGCTGATCCGCAAGTCCCGGGAGATCGTGCGCCGCATGCTCGCCCGGCACGGCGCTTCCCCCCGGGAACTGGCCTCCGTCAACAACCTGCTCGACCCCCGCGCTCTGACCATCGGCTTCGCCCGTCGCTTCGCCACCTACAAGCGAGCCGGCCTGCTCTTCCACGATCTCGGCCGCCTGCGTCGGCTGATCGCCGATCCGGAGCGTCCGCTACAGGTGATTTTCGCCGGCAAGGCTCATCCGGCGGACCTGGCGGGCCAGGACCTGATCACCCAGATCTTCCGCCTGTCGGGCTCGGACGCCTTCCGGGGCAAGATCGTCTTCCTCGAGGACTACGACCTGTTGATCGGCCGGTTGATGGTGCAGGGCGTCGACGTGTGGCTGAACAATCCCCGCCGCCCCCTCGAAGCCTCCGGCACCTCGGGCCAGAAGGCCGCCGCCAACGGCGCGCTGAACCTCTCCGTACTCGACGGCTGGTGGGTCGAGGGGTATTCCGAGCAGGTGGGCTGGACCATCGGCCGTCCGGAGACGATGGACGACCAGGAAGCCCAGGACGCGGAAGACGCCGCATCGCTCTACGACGTGCTCGAGGAGCAGGTGATTCCGACTTTCTACGAGCGGGACGAGTCCCGTCTGCCCCAGCGGTGGATTTCCATGATGAAAGAGTCGGTCCACCGCCTGCTGCCGGTGTTCAGTGGATCGAGAATGGTGCGCGACTACGTAACCCGCGCCTATGTGCCACTGGCCACTCGAGAAAAGGTGGAAACGTAGCCCCCGCCGTGGTGTGACGGGCGTGGTGTGACGGGCGGGGGCCGAAGGTTTCCTAGCCCTCCTGACGGCGGCGATCGCGCTGGTAATGCTTGCTGCACATGCCCTTGGCGTAGTGGTCCTCGTCACAGCCTCGCACGGTGCACTTTTCGTAGATCGCCGGCCGACCCGGCCCCCGGGCGCTCTTGCTGCGCCGGCGGCGTACGCCGGCACGCTCGGCGAGGGTGTCGAGACGCTTTTCGAGGCGGGCCACGGCGGTCTTGAGGTCGCGCAGTTCGGCCAGGGCGTCACGATCACCGACGGTCTTGGCCAGCCGAGCCTCCAGCATGTCATGGATCATCCCGCGCAGGACACTCTCGATGCTGACAGGTGCTGTCTTTTTTTTGTTCTGACGAGCCATGGGGGATCCTCGGGCCCTGTGCGGGCCAATCTGGTACGTAGAAAAGCCGGAGCACTCCGCCCCGGCTCCATCAGGCTAGCACAACGAAAGAAAAATGCACACTACCACTCGTTGTAGTAGGTTCCATCGAGGGCCAGACGTGTCGAGGTCGAAGCCACGTCGTAAAGATTGTCGCATCGCGAAGAGAAATCGTCGGGATCATCGTCATAAGCCCGGCAGTCCCACTCGGCCTCGCCGGTGATCGGATCGACGGGAATCTCACGTAAGAATCGGACCAGGACGGGATCCTGATCGGCCGCGGCCTTGACCTCGACCCCTTCGACGAGCATCTCCAGGTCTTCGGGATACATCATCCAGTCCAGGTCCCAGGGCTCGATCTGCCCGAGCATGGCCAACTCGTGAAAGCGATCGATGGCCCCACGCATCATGGCCAGGTTGCGCTTGAGTTCGAGTTCCTGCATCAGGCGGTACCTGTGATGCACGAAGGGCAGCGCCACCAGGGCCAGGGTGCTCATCAGGGCGAGCACGACGAGTAACTCGATGAAAGACAACCCGCTCTGCCGACTGCTTCTCATGGTTTCGTATCCGCCCGCTGAAGCCCCCCACCGGCGGGGGCCCTCTGAATTTTTACGCATCCCGAACCCCAGGCGTCCAGTCCCCGGCGCTCACCCCCCCGTCAACCGGCGCCACCAGGACTTCTTCCGGCAAGGCGGGGGCTGGCGGCCGCGGACGAAGGCCTCGAGCGGCCCGCCGGCAGCACGGACGCAACGCCGCTCCGGGTCCACCGGCACACGCACGATACCGGGAGGAGGCTCGGGAATCTCTCCCACCAGGGAGGGCCCCAGTGCCTCGAGCATGCGCCGCACGACCTCGAGGGCCGCCGTCGCACCGTAGAGCCCGACGGCTGCACCGTCGTCACGCCCGACCCAGGCCACGACCACCGCACTCCTTCCCGCCAGCACGAACCAGGAATCCCGACCCCCGGGGCTGGTTCCCGTCTTGGCCGCCACTTCCCGTCCCTCCAGCAGGGGCGCCAGGGCCCGACCGGTCCCCCGTCGCACGACCCCGCGGAGGGCGTCGAGCACCTGGTAGCAGGCCTCCGGCGACAGTACACCCGGGGCCTCTTCCACTCCGGCCAGGGCCACGGCCTCCCCCTCCCGGCCCGCGGCCACCACCAGGTGGGACTCGATCCGATCGCCCAGGCGCACCAGGCTGGCATAGCCCGTCGCCAGGTCGAGAGGCGTGACCTCCCCCGCCCCCAGGGCGAGGGACGCGGTGGCGGGGAGGCGACCTTCGATCCCCGCCGCCCGCGCGACGGCGACGATGGCCTGCGGGCCGACAGCCAGCCCCAGCCGCGCCAGGGGCACGTTGAGACTCTGCTCGAGGGCCTGGCGCAGGGTCACGGTCCCCCGGTAACGATGGTCGTGGTTCTCCGGACTCCAGGCCGCCTCACCCCGGCCCACGGTCAGGGGCCGATCCTCGAGAACCGAGAAGGCCGCGTACTCTCCGCCGGCAAAGGCCGCCAGGGCCACGAAGGGCTTGAACGCGGAACCGGGCGGGCGGCGGGCGGAAAGGGCCCGATGGAAAGCCCCGCGCTCCCCCCTCCGGCCTCCCACCAGCGCGATCATGGCTCCCGTCGCCGGACGCAGCACCACCACCGCCCCCTCGAGGGGAGCCAGCGCCGGTCGTGCCGCCTCCAGTTCCGCCAGGGTCGCGCCCAGGGCCCGGCGGGCCGCGGCCTGGACATCGGCTTCCACCCGGGTCTCCACCACCGCGGGCCGGCGAGACGGCACGGGCTCCCAGCCACGCCGGGCCACCTCCCGGGCCACCGCGTCCAGCAGATCTCCCGCGGGATCGAGGGCCTCGGCCGGCGCCGCCGGCGCCACGGGGCGCGCCGATGCCGCGCGCCGCTCCGCCTCGTCGATCAGGTCGAGGGCGGCCATCCGCTCCAGCACCCAGTTCCGCCGCAGCAGGGCCCGCTCGGGATGGCGGCGGGGGTCATAGCGCCCGGGCGAGGCGATCAAACCCGCCAGGAGGGCCATCTCGTCCAGGTCCAGGTCGCCGATCCGCTTGCCGAAGTAGAAGCGCGCGGCGGCCGGCATGCCCAGTATCGAGACGGATCCCTGCTGGCCGAGGTAGACCTCGTTGAGGTAGATCTCCAGTACGCGCTCCTTGCTCACGCTGCGTTCGACCCACAAGGCGAGCAGCGCTTCCTTCATCTTGCGCGTCAGAGTGCGGGCCGACCCCACGACCCGGTTCTTGATCACCTGCTGGGTGATGGTGCTGCCCCCCTGGGCACCACGGCGCTGCACCAGATCGACCCACGCCGCGCGAAGGATACCCCGGGGATCGATCCCGGCGTGGTCGAGGAATCGCGCATCCTCCGCCGCCAGCACCGCGTCGACCAGTCGCGGGGGAAAGGCCTCCAGGGCCATGGGAGTCCGGGCCTGGGACAGGGGCCCGCGAAACGCGCCCAGTTCCACGGGCTCGCAGACCAGCAGGCTCCGCCGCTCCCCCGCCCCGTCGCGAATCTCCAGCAGGCGATCGCCGAGCCACCGCAGGCGGGCAAAAGCCGCCGGATAGGTACGGGTCGCCCCCCTCCATTCCCGGCGATAGAGCAGGAGACTCTCCTCGACCGTGGCGTACTCCCCGGGCTGCCGCGGCGTACGGGACACCCGGCGATAGCCCAGGGCCCGGAGTTCCCGCTCGACCCGGGCCCGGGGGAGGCGGTCTCCTTCCCGCAGCACCCGGGGCGCGGCCAGGACCCGCACGGGCGCTCCCGGCAGGTCTTGCGAGAGTTGATCGACGGCCCGCTGGCCAGCGGCCGCCAGGGCGAGGAAGGCCCAGAGCAACCCCGCAGCCGCCATGGCGCCGACCGCCAGCGCGTAGCTCCGCCGACGCGAGACCGACGGGCGTCGCTTCCTCCCCTGTCCGGTCTTTTTCCGGGTTCGCGTGGTTCTGCCGCTCAACTCAGAGGGTCACCTTCTGGACCTTGGAGCCCGGAACGATTTCGACGCGTCCGTTGGCGAAACGCACCTGGGCTTTGTTGCCCTTGTCGTAGTCGCGGGCCCAGACTTCGATGGTCACCCGCTTGCCCTCGACTCTCCCGGGGCGAGTGCCCGCCTGGTCGAGACCCCGCCAGAGGCGGACGAAGGGGTTGCGCTCGAGTTCGTGCCCCACCGTGGAAGTCTCGCCATGACCGGGATAGATGGTCGTCTCGCCGGGCAGGGACAGGATGCGGTCGAGGATGCTCGACCGGAGATCATCGAAGGAAGTGTGGCCCGGCGCGACAGTACCCCCGACAGAGCCCTTGAAGAGTGTGTCGGCCGTCCAGACCCCCACACCGGGCACGTGCAGGCCGATCTGGCCCGCAGTGTGTCCGGGGATGTGCACCACCTCGGCATGCCACTTGGAGAACTCGAAACGGTGACCGGCTTCGATGGTGCCGGTGGCCGACGCGATATGGGCCTTCTCGAGGCGATGGACCAGAACCTCGGCACCCAGGTTGCGCGCCAGGAACTCGTTACCCGCCACGTGATCGTAGTGCCTGTGGGTGCAGACGATGGCAACGATCTTCACGCCATGGCGCCGCACCATCTCGAGCACCTTGGCCACGTCCGCGCCGGTATCCACGAGCAGGCCGCGGCCTTCCTCGCGCCCGGCGATCAGCCAGGTGTTGACGAGCCATCCAGGGTGCTGCACCCGGTCGATGATCACAGTCCTGTCCTCTCCCTGCCTGCACCTCCCGCCCCCCGGAGAGCCGTCCGCTTGCTCCGGCCGGGCGAGCCCGGTGGCTGCAGGTCGCTTTCTCGGCGAGAACTATATGCGATTCAAGTACTTCCCGGTAGCCCCTCCACCTGCGCTCAGCGGTTTTTCGCCCAGAGTTTCTCCAGTTCCGCGCGAATCGCCGGATCGTGGGGCGCCAGGTCGCGAGCCGCCTCGAGTGCGTCGATGGCCGCCTGGACCCGGCCTTGCTGGGCCAGTACGCCGGCCAGGGCCTTGCGCGGCTGGATGTCGTAGGGATCGGTGGCGATCGCCTTGCGGTAGGCTGCCGCCTCGCCGTCGAGATCCCCGGCGTGGCCCCGAAGCTGACCCAGGCGATACCAGGCCAGGGAAAAATCGGGAGCCACCTTCACCGCCCGGGCGAAAACCCCTTCGGCCCGCTGGTAGCGGTGGGCCATGATCAGGGCCTGGCCGTACTGGAGCAGCAAAGAAGGGTTGTTCCCGTCGATCCCGGCCAGCGCCTCGAACTCGGCGATGGCCTGATCCAGGCGACCCTGCCGGGAGAGCGCCACCGCGGCATCGTGACGGGCGATGAACGCCTTGCGATCCTTGGGATCGATGCCGTGGGGATCGACCAGTTCGGCTTCCTCGGTGACCGACCTTCCGCTGGCGGCGTAGCCCAGCGAGCGCAGCATTTCCAGATCTTGCTGGGAAGCCGAACGCTCGGAAGAACCATCCGGCGCCAGGGCCCGGGCGCGGGCGACGAGACGATCGAGACGCTCTGCCAGTTCCCCGACCCGTGCCGGCTGCTCCGCGGCCAGGTCGTGTTCTTCGGCCGGGTCCGCGCGCAGATCGTAGAGTTCCGGCCTGGGCGCGGCGACGAGTTTTCTGCCCCCGCCGACCCAGGCCCGCAGCCCCGACCAGCCGAAGTCGATTTGCGGCAAGTGGCTTTCGGCGAAGACCTCCCGTTCGGCAGGAACGTCCCCCCCGGCGAGGACCGGAGCCAGGCTCTCTCCGTCACCGCCGAGAGCGAACTCCACCCCCAACAGGTCGAGCAGAGTCGGGGCGATGTCGGCCAGGCTGACCGCTCCCTCGACGGCCCGGGCGGCGACACGCCATGCCGGAGCGTAGACGACCAGGGGAACGTGCAGGGTCTCCTGATAGAGAAATACACCATGGGTAGGCTCACCATGAGCGCCAAGCCCTTCGCCATGATCGGAGGTGACGACGACGATCGCCCGCTCTTGGCGGCCGCTCGTGCGCAGCCCGTCGAGCAGCCGCGCCACACCGGCATCCGCCGCGGCGACTTCGCCCTGGTAGCGATCGTCCTTGAAACGTTCGGCGAAAGGGGCGGGCGGACGGTAGGGCGCGTGAGGCTCCCAGAGGTGAATCCAGGCGAAGACCGGACGCTGCCGCTGGTCCATCAGCCAGGCCACGGCCCGGTCCACGGTCTGTCGGGCGGAGCGCTCGGGATAGTGCACGACCAGTCCCTTCCTGGGCTGCTTGTCGTCGATCCGGTCGTCGTAACGGTCGAATCCCCGGGCCAGGCCATAGCGCCGGGCGAGCACCGGAGAAGAGATGAACGCGCCGGTGGCATAGCCCGCCGCCGCCAGGGCCTCGGTCAGGGTCGGTACGGACTCCGGCAGGGCGAAGGTGCCGTTGTTGAACACGCCGTGAGCAGGAAGCGACCGTCCGGTGAGAATCGATGCGTGAGCCGGCAGAGTCAGGGGCGAGGTGGTCTGGGCCTCGAGAAAGAGCGTGCCCTCCCGGGCCAGGCCGTCGATCGCCCCGGTGCCCGCCTGCTCGCGACCGTAACAACCCAGGCGGTCGGCGCGCAGGGTGTCGATGGTCACCAGTATCACCGTCGGAGCCTCGACGGGCGCCCCGCCACTCCCGGTCCCGGCCGGCCGGGGAGCCCCCCCGCAGGCCATCGTCATAAGGCAGGCCCCCAGGGCCGCTCTCACCGTCCATTTCCAGGCACTTTTCGTCATTCCGGCCATCCTCCGGCGCTCGCGGTACAATCTCCCCATGGCGTTCCGGCCCGTTCCAGCTCTGCTCGCCACCCTGGCGGTGCTCGTCCTGCCTCCGGCGACGGCCGGAGGCGAGCAGGATCCGCCCTCCGGAACGACGGCCGCCCCCCCGACGGGGGATGCCGCGAAGGATACCGCCACCGCGCAGGCCCCGCCCCCGCCCACCCGCATCGATCCGCGCCGCTACCCCCGGGGAGTGACGGTGCTGGTAGAAGGCTGGAAGAGCCCGGTGCGGGCGCAAGCGTACCCGGAAGGCGTCACCGTCCTGGGCAAGCATCGACGGCGGGTGGGGCGAGTTCCGGTGATCCGCCTGACGGTTCCAGTTCCGGCGGACGAAGCCATCGAGGCCTCCAGGACCCCCGCCGGGGACACCACTGCCCAAGGGCCGCCACCCGAGACCGACATCTCCGGCGAGGACCTGTTGCAGGATCCGGCCGCCGCCCTCGCCGAGCAGCGCCGGCGGCACCGGCGACGAGAGCCGGTGGGGCCGGCGATCGACGAGCAACTCGACGCCTTCGGCCGGCCGCCGCAATCGGCCGGGCGCCCCCTGCAGGACGCGAATATCTGGCGCCCGGTCTCCGCCTTCGAAAAACGCGACCCGAAGCGCCCCTACCCCTGGCACCCTGCTCGCTTCGCCACCCCCCTTTTCGACCCCGAGTGGCCCCTTACCGACGCCTGGCCCGATCGCCGGGAAGACGTGCCCTACCCCTGGCATCCCGCCATCTTTACCGAGCCGGCGTTCGACCCCACGTGGACGCCCGTCGATGCCTGGGGACGGAGCCTGGGAGTCCCCGAAGGCGTCACGCGCTACACCGTCGGGCCTCCTGCCGGGGCCCGGGCCGAAGAGCCCCCCGCCGCCACGGCGGAGGAGCCGACCGGGGCACAGCCGCCGGCCGCAGCGGAAACGCCCCCGCCCCCGGGCAACGACGGGAAAGAATGACTTCCGTCTCCCGGGAATTCTCTCGCTGGCGCTCACCCTGGGCGGTGATGCTGGCCCTGGCCGGCGGGGCGCTGAGCGGTCTGGCGCTGCACCTGGCCGCGCCGGTCCTGGGGCCGGAGCTGACGGGGCTGCTGATCGCCCCCTTCGACCTGGCGGCCGATATCTTCCTCCGCCTGCTAAGGATGCTCGTCGCCCCGCTCGTGCTCTTCTCGATCATGGCCGGGATGGTGGGGATCGGCGACCCCCGCCGTCTCTCGCGGCTGGGCCTGCGCACCTTCCTCTACTACATGGGCACAAGCCTGGTGGCGATTCTCACCGGCATGTTGCTGGTCAACCTCATCCGCCCCGGCATCGGTGCCGACCTGGCCCTGCCCGAGGCCACGGCCCCGGCCGGCAGCGCCGATGCCCTGGACATCCTGCGCCGCCTGGTCCCGGAGAACATCTTCGATGCCCTGGCGCGGATGGACATGTTGCAGATCATCTTCTTCGCGCTGCTGGCGGGCTTCACCATCACCATCCTCCCCGACCGGCACCGGAAGACACTCAGTGGCGGCACCGAAAGCCTCTTCGAGTTGATGACCCATCTGGCCCACGTGGTGCTGGGTGTGCTTCCCATTGCGGTCTTCGCCCTGCTCTTCCGCATCGTGGCCCACGGCGGAGTCAGCCGGCTGGGTGGGCTGGGCTGGTACTTCCTGACCGTCTTGACGGCATTGCTGGTGCACAGCCTCTTCACCCTGCCGCTGGTGGCGCGCCTCCTGGCCCGCGTTTCTCCCTATCGCTGGGCCGTCGCCGTGGGCCAGGCCCTGATCACGGCGTTCTCCACCTCGTCGTCCAGCGCAACCCTGCCGGTGACACTCGAGACCGTGGAAAAGAAAGGCGGGGTGAGCAACGAGGTCTCGTCTTTCGTACTGCCCCTGGGCGCGACGATCAACATGGACGGTACGGCCCTCTACGAGTGCATCGCGACGATTTTCATCGCCCAGTACTACGCCTCGTCTTCAGGCTACGAGCTGACACTCTCCCGACAGTTGATGGTGGTCTTCACCGCTCTGCTGGCCTCCATCGGGGCCGCGGGCATTCCCTCCGCCGGCCTGGTGATGATGACCGTGATCCTCCAGGCGCTCGACCTGCCCCTCGAGGGCGCCCTGCTCGTCGCCGCCGTCGACCGTCCCCTCGACATGGTCCGCACGGCTGTCAACGTCTGGAGTGACACCATCGGTGCGGCGGTCATCGGCCGCTTCGAGGGTTCCCCCCCCCTCCCCACCACGACACCATAACCCCCACCGTGGAGCGAAGAATGTACCCCGTGGCCCCGGGGGCCGGGGGGGCGCAAGCCGCCGGGGGTGTCCGGACCCTGTCCGCGGCACCTGTCCGCATGCGGACGCCTCGTCCCCAAACTCCGCGCCCGAGCGCGGGTTCAAACTGGCCCCGCTCTT
>JAUZRX010000118.1 GCA_030949985.1 Acidobacteriota bacterium | reverse complement strand
GACTGGAGCCATGGGAACTTCGACCACCAGGCGACGGACTTCCCCCTGACCGGCGCGCACCGCGGGTTGAGCTGCGACGCCTGCCACGCGGACGGGGTGTACGGCGGCAAGCCGACGGACTGTTACTCGTGCCACCGCCAGGACTACGAGGGGACGACGGATCCGAACCACCAGGCAGCCGGATTCCCGACGGATTGTGTGGAATGTCACAACACCAACCGCTGGGACGATGCCGATTTCGATCACGACGGGCGCTATTTTCCGATCTACTCCGGCAAGCACAGGGGCAAGTGGGATCGTTGTTCCGACTGTCACTTCGATTCCAGCAACTACGCGGAGTTTTCATGCCTCGACTGTCATGCCCACAGGCAGAGCAAGATGGATGACAAACATCGCGGTATCTCGGGTTATCGCTACGAATCCCAGGCCTGTTACCAGTGTCATCCCGACGGGAGGGAATGATGTGGCTTGTACGTCATCGTGGTGTCGGCGTCGTGCTGCTCATCGCCCTGTACCTCGGCGTGGCGGGGACGTCTCGTGCCGGTGACGGCCTGCCCGAGCGGATCGCCTCGGTAACCTATCTCACATCGTCGACGGTTTACATCGACGCCGGACGGAATGACGGCATCGACCAGGGTGATGTATTGGAAGTGATCCGGGACGGTACGATCGTCGCCCGGCTGGTGGTGGACGAGCTCTCCTCCCGTCGGGCCTCCTGTCGCATCGTTTCGGGAGAAGTCGAGGTGGTCGTTGGTGACGAAGTGCGATTCGTCCCCCGACTGCGTGACGCGGAACCGGATCCCGCCATTTCCATGGGACCTCCAGTCACGTCGAAATCCCGGTCCGAACGGCGGCGAAAGGGACGTGGACTTCGGCCATGGGGCCTGCGCGGCCGGGTGGGGTTGCGTTACCTGTCGGTGAGGGATCGGACGGGGACGGGCAGTAGCTTTTCCCAGCCGGCCCTCGACCTGCGGGTCGACGGGCGCAGGATCTTCGGCACCGATTTCGGGATGAATATCGATGTGCGTACGCGGCGCACCCACCACACTTTCAGTTCGGGCCAGACCGAAAACGACAGCTACAGTCGCGTCTACCGCCTGGCGGCGATGTGGGCCCCCGAGGCTTCTCCGCTCGAGGTCAGCGTCGGCCGGCAGTACGCGACGGCGCTGGCCAACGTGAGCATCTTCGACGGAATTCTTGCCCGGTGGCGCGAGCGGCGCTGGATGGCCGGAGCGTTCACCGGTACGCAGCCCGATCCGCGGGACTTCGGCCATTCCAACGCCGTCCGCGAGCATGGCGCGTTCTTCCAGTATCGCAGCGACCCCGATGGTCCAACGCGCTGGAGTGTCACCACCGGCTTGATCGGATCCTACGAGCAGGGCGAGATCAATCGCGAGTTCGGTTATTTGCAGGGACGCTACCTGGCCCGGCGCCTGTCGATCTACCTGGTGCAGGAGATCGATGTCAACCGGGGGTGGCGCCGGCAGGCCGAGGGGTCGTCCCTGACGCGATCGAGCACCTACGCCAGCGTGCGCTATCGCTTGACCGATGCCGTTTCGCTCCATGGAGGATTCGACAACCGGCGTCATATCCGGCTCTACCGGGACATCGAAACTCCCGAGACCGAGTTCGACGACAGTTATCGCCAGGGCGCTTGGATCGGCGGTGACTGGCATTTTCTGAAGAACTATCGAGTCGGGCTGAGTACGAGGGTCAACCGCGGCGGAGGCTCGGGAAGCTCGGACAACATCAGCTTCACCTTCGGGGCTCGGCGTTTGACCCGATGGGAGATCGATCTGCGCACCCGCTCCACCCGCTACGGCAACGACCGCAACGAGGGATGGCTGCATTCTCTCAGCGCGGGCATGGACATCGGCAGGCGGGCCCATGCCGAGATCAGTGGCGGCGTGCGCAACGAAAGCTCGCTTATCGTGGCCGAGGACGACCGTTCGGTGCGGTGGTATGGAGCCGACCTGGATTTCGGACTGGGCCGATCGTGGTTCCTGCTGACTTCCTGGGAACGAACTCAAGGGGCGGGGGAGAGCAACGACCAGATCTACGCGAGCGTGGTCTATCGCTTCTGAGAGGGCGCCTCGTAGGCGGCTTCGACCAGGATCCCCGCGACTCGCCGCATGTTCTCCAGATAGTCCTCGGCCAGGGGGTCGGCGGCGATGACCCCGGCCCCGATTTCGTCCGCCACGGCGCGAGCGGCCTTCTGGCTGAACTGTTGCTGGGCGAGCATGCTCCTGACCCCGGCCTGCCGGGCTTCGGCGATGATGCGCGCCATATGACGGGGTCCCGGGTGTTTGCCTTCGCTCTCGACCGCCACCTGCTCGAGGCCGTAGCGACGGGTGAGGTAGCCCCAGCTCGGATGAAAGACCAGCACCCGGCGGCCACGTACGGGCTCGAGCAGGCGCTCGAGATCACGATCCAGTGTATCGAGATCGGCCAACAGCCCGGCGAGGCCGCGTTCGAGCCGGGACCGTTGCCCGGGAAGGATCCCGATGAGCTGCTGGTGGATACAGCGAGCCAGGTCCCGGGCCAGGACGGGGTCGAGCCAGACGTGGGGGTCGCGCTCCGCGATCGGGCCCCGGGGGGCGGCCAGGCCGGCCGAACAGTCCACGATGGCCAGGTCGGGGTTGCTGTCGGCGATCCGCTTTTTCCAGGCGGATTCGAAGGGGACACCGATCAGCAGGCAAAGTTCGGCGTCGGCCAGGCCGGCCATTTGTCTCGGGGTCGGCTCGTAGGTTGCGGGGCTCTGTCCGGGGCCGACGAGAACCTCGCAGCGGACCCCATCGCCCGCAATGCGCTGGACGAAGAACCGTTGCGGCAGAATGCTGACGAAGACCAGGGGTCCGGAGCCCTCCTCCCCGGTCCGCGGGGGGGCACACGAGGCGGCGCCTGCCAGCAGCGCCAGCACGAGCGCCAGGGACGATCGCTTGAACCACGCGACTCGCACGCCGAGTCCTCCTTGGCCGGTCGGGAGCCGAAGCCGAGCAGCGCCACAGGTTACGCCGGAAAACGCCGCGCGGACAGCCTCGGCGCCCGAGCCGCGTCGGGGATCGCCGCCGGTTGTCGTCCGCGGGCCGGAGACGGTCGACGGCCGCCGATGGACGAGCTTTCAGGGCCGAAACCCTGGAGATGCATGCCGGATGGCCCGCGGCGCCGGCGTATCGCTGCCGAGTCCGGGGCGGAGGACTTCCGTCCGGCGGGTTAAGTCCATGGATGACAGGGTATTACTCGCTAGCCCCCAGCGCTTGAGGTATGATCTCAAACCCCAAGGAGGTGACCCGTGAAACCGCGATTCGCGCGTTCCGCTCTCAGTCCGCTGGTTCTGCTTCTGGTCGCCGTGGCGTTGCTGTTCGCCTGCGGTGATCCCAAGCCCATCACCATCGGGGCGCTGATTCCCGAGACCGGACCCGCGGCGTCCTACGGGCGGACGATTCACCAGGGCATCGAAGTCGCCATCGAAGACATCAACGCCGCCGGCGGCGTGGCTGGAGGACACAAGCTCCTCGTCGAGTATCGAGACACCCATACCAGCGCCCCCCAGGCCAAGGTGGGGTTGCAGGAACTGGTCGATCTGGGTGTGCCGGCGATCATCGGGCCGGGAACGTCCAGTGTGGCCCTCTCCCTGGTTCCCGATATCAACCGCACCCGGGTGTTGCTGATCAGTCCCTCGGCTTCCTCGCCCCGCCTGAGTACCGAGGGCGGTGAGTGGTTCTACCGGGTCTATCCCTCGGATATCGTCGAGGGATACCGCATGGCCAATTTCTGCCGGGACATGTTCTGGACCAAGATCGCGATCATCGCCTCCGACGACCCCTTCGGTCGCGGCATCGCCGATGTCTTTACGAAAAAGTACGAAGCCGGTGTGCGTGAGATCGTGCTCCGGGAAGACTTCAAGGCCCTGGACGAAGCCAAGGCGGACGAGTTGATCAAGAAGATCCAGAAGATCCGGCCGGATGCCGTCTATGTCGCCGCCTACGTCGACGATGTGGCGATTCTGCTCAAGAAATTCCATGGCATGCGGGACCGGCCGCCCTTGCTGGGGACTTCCGCGGTGACTCGCGAGATCGTCAAGAAGGCCGGTGAGGCTGCGGAAGGTTTCGTCTTCCCCCAGGTCTACTTCGACTGCGAGTCGACCGATCCCGACACCTGCTCCTTCGTCGACAAGTACCGCCAACGCTACCAGGAAGACCCGGACACTTTCGCCGCTCATGCTTACGACGCGGTGCGGGTGGTGGCCGCCGCGATGAACCAGACCCCGGTCATCGACAGCTCGGCGATCGCCGGTGAGCTGGCTCGGATTTCCTACAAGGGTGTGACCGGCAACATCCAGTTTGATCAGAACGGCGACGTGGTCCGGGCGCCGAGTCTTTTCGCCGTGTTGGGCGGCGAGGTGGTTCCCTTCGAAAAATTCAAGGAGGCCCGCCTGGGCCAGGAAATCTTCAAGCAGTAGGGTGGACGCGCAAGGCGGCGGGGCGAGTGCCCTCGACGAGCTTCGAGCGTGGCGCGAGACCTTGCGCCGACGGGGGCTTCGTGTCTGCCTGACCAACGGCTGCTTCGACCTGCTTCACGCGGGTCACGTGAGGCTGCTCACCGCGGCCCGCGCCACTGCCGACGCCCTGGTGGTCGCCCTGAACTCCGATGCCTCGGTGCGCCGTTTGAAGGGGGCCACCCGCCCTCTCGTGCCCGAGCACGAGCGAGCCGAGTTGCTCGCGGCCCTGGAGTGCGTGGACCGGGTGGTCCTCTTCGATGAGGACACGCCGCTGAAGGTGATCCTGGCTTTGCATCCCGATGTGCTGGCCAAGGGAGCCGACTGGGCCGCCGACCAGATCGTCGGCGCGGCCGAGGTGCGGCAGTGGGGCGGGCGTGTCGAGCGCATCCCGGTGGTGGACGGGCTTTCCACCTCCGCCATCATCGAGCGGGTTCGGAGCCGGTTCGGTTGATGCCGCCCGTATCGCCCCAGCGAGCGCTCTCGCGCCTGGCGCAGATCGCCGAGCGCAGCCGGCCCTGGAGATACTGGGGGCGACGTCATATCGTTCCGGCCTTGCGCATTCTGCGGGCCGACGAGGATCCCCGGGGTGCGTGGCGCCAGGTCTATGGTGATTTCGCCGCGCGCCGGAACCTGGACCGCACCCTCGAGCACACCTGGCTCGCTGTGCATCGTCACCGTGCCCTGGGGGGCCTGATGCTCCACCCCCGGGGCGACGACCTCCTGCTGCACACCATGCGGGTGCGCCGTCCTTATCGAGGTTTGGGGGTCGGCGGTTGGCTGCTCGATCGGATCCTCGCCGACGCCGACCGGTCCGGGCGGCGGATCTGGCTGCAGGTACGACATGATAATCGTCCGGCCATCGGCCTTTACAGCAGCCGTGGGTTTCGTGTCACCCGCGAGGATCCGGCCTTCTTCCGCGACGGCCACCTGGTCATGAAACGCGATCCCCGGGGCGGACCCGCTGATTCCGGGCATTCCTGAAGGCGGTGCCGGTTCCGGTCGGCTTTGCGTATCGAAGAGACTTTATCGATGGACTGCTAGACGGTCCATCGCCTGCCGGCGTAACGGTGGGTGAGGAAACCTTCACTGGCGATCCCGAAGAGCATGGGGGAAACGGTCTGTGAGCACCGCAAGCGGGGCCTCGGCGCGGCCGGTCATCGAAATGACGGGGATCACCCGGATCTACCACATGGGCGACGAGGAGATCCGTGCCGTCGACAACGCAACCTTCCACGTCGCCTCGGGGGAATTCATCGCCATCATGGGGCCCTCGGGATCGGGTAAGTCCACTCTGATGAACCTGATCGGCTGTCTCGACACGCCCACCAGCGGCCGCTACAGCCTGGGCGGGCGAGACGTTTCGCACCTCGATGACGACGCCCTGGCCGCGATTCGGAACGAGCGTATTGGTTTCATCTTTCAGTCGTTCAATCTTCTCCCCCGCCTTACGGCTCTCGAGAACGTGGAGTTGCCCCTGGTCTACGGCCGGGTTCCCGTCGTTCGGCGGCGGGAGCGCGCCGCGGCCCTGCTCGAGAACGTCGGCCTGGGTGCTCGCTCATCCCATCGCCCCGATCAGCTTTCCGGCGGTCAGCGGCAGCGTGTGGCCATTGCCCGCGCCCTGGCCCGCGAGCCGGCCCTGCTGTTGGCCGATGAACCCACCGGCAACCTGGACAGCGAGACCTCCCTTGAAATCCTCGAACTCTTCGCCCGGCTCAACCGGCAGGGGCATACCATCGCCATGGTGACCCACGATCCCGATATCGCGGACCGGGCCCATCGTGTGCTGCACATGAGAGACGGCCGCATCGTCGAGGAGCAACATCGTGACGGTTGAGGTGAAGCTGCGCCGGTTGTTGGCGGTGACGGGTGGGGCGCTGCTGGTGCTGGCGGGTGCCGCGGCACCTGCCCGGACACCGTTGCAGCGGCCGGAAGGATGGATCCTCAGCGGCAGCCTGGTCGCCGCCACGGCCGAGTATTTTCGAGTTCCGGAGTCGGCGCGCTGGCAGATCAAGTTGGTCTGGCTGATCGAAGAGGGAAGCGAGGTGGGGCCGAAAGACGCCGTGGCCCGCCTCGACCCCGGAGACACCCGTGACAGCCTGATCGATCGACAGGACCGTTTGCAGAAAAAGCGCCAGGAGGTCGCGCTCCACCAGGCCCAGGCTCAACTCGACCGCCTCGACAAGCAGCTCGAGTTGGCCAGGGCCGAGGCCGACTACGAAAAGGCCAGGCTCGATGCGGCGGTTCCCGAGCAGGTGCTCGAGGGTAAGGACTACCGCGCCCGTCAGCTCGAACTGCGCAAAAAGAAGGATGAACTCGATGCGGCGCGCATGGCGCTGATGGTCAGTGAGGCGGCGCGGCTGGCCACCGAGGCCACCGATCAGATCGAGATCGCCGACCTGGAAGAAGAGATCGCCCGTTACGAGACGATTCTCGACAATCTGGTGTTGCGCGCCCACCGGCCCGGCATCGTGGTTTACGGCGAGCATCCCTGGTGGGGGCGCAAGTTCCAGGAAGGCGACCAGGTGCAGTTCGGTTTCACCATCGCCAGCATCCCCGACCTCGATACCCTCGAAGTCCACGCCTGGGCGTTGGAGGTCGATCTGCCGGGCATCTTCCCCGGTCAGCGGGCGCGGGTCCGTCTCGACGCTTTTCCCGACCGGGAATTCAGCGCCCGGGTGGTGACCATCGGCGTGAGCGGAGAAAAACGCGCCCTGTGGGGCAAGGCTCCGTACTTCCCCGTCACCTTGCGTCTCGACCAGGTGGACCCTGCCGTGATGAAGCCGGGGATGAGTGTGCAGTGCGAGTTGCTTCCGCCCGGGGAGGAGGCGCCATGAACCGCTTGCGGGCCCTCGCTCTCGGTGGTGCGGTCCTTCTCGCTGCGCTGGCCGTCGCCTGGAGCAGCGGGTTCGGCCTGTTCGACGACAGCGGGCGCTGGGAAGAGGTACGGCGCGAGTCCTTCGTCCGGCGTATCAGCGCGGGCGGCGAGCTGCAATCGGCCGATTCCCTGCTGGTGGGCTGTCCCTCGGTACGCTACATGTGGGAGTTCACCATTACCTCCATGATCGAAGAGGGCAAGGAGGTCGCCGCCGGCGATCGGCTTTTGACTTTCGATGGGCGCCGCTTGCGCGAGCGACTGGAAGTCAAGACCTCCGAACTCGACACATCGCGTAAGGAACTCGAAAAAGACCGGCTGGCGCTGCAGGACGAGTATGATCGTCGCGTGCTGGAAGTCGCCCAGGCCCGGGCCAAGCTGGCGCGCCTGGAGCGGGAACTCGATGTCCCCGAGAATCTTCGGACGGGGATCGAGGTGGAGAAGCTCCGGATCGACGCTCGGCTGGCCGCCCGTCGCCTGGAACTGGCCGAGCAGGCGGTGGCCTTGCAGGAGAAGAGCCGGCGGTTGCGCCTGGCGACGGCCGAGCGGAAGGTCAAGGAACTCGAACAGGCCGTGACCCGTATCCGCGAAGACTTGAAACGCCTCGAAGTCGGCGCCGAACGGGCGGGTTACGTGGTGCTGGTCCCCAACTGGAGAGGCGACAAGCCGAAGGTCGGGGAGACGGTCTGGCGCGGCCGCCCGATCCTCGAGTTGGCCGACCTGACCCACATGCAGGTGGCGGCCGAAGTGGCCGAAGCCGACGCGGGTTACGTCGCGGAAGGGCAGCGGGTCGAGATTCGCCTCGACGCGGCGCCGGATCGGCTTTTCTCGGGCCGCATTCGTCGCCTCGGGCGTCTGTTCCGTACCAAGTCCAAGGATATTCCCTCCAAGGTCTTCGACGCGATCATCGAGATCGACGACCCCGACACCGAACTGATGCGTCCGGGCATGGCGGCGAGTCTCAAGATCCTCGTGCCCACTCCGGGACCCGTGATCCAGGTGTCGGAACAAGCCGTCAGGCACACCGACGACGGCGCCTGGGTCGAGGTACGGCGTGGTGGAGCGCGCCGCAGCGAGAAGGTGCGGGTGAGGCTCGGCGCCCGCTGGCAGGGTAAGGTCGTCGTCGATTCCGGGCTCGAGCCCGGAGACCTGGTGAAGGTGCGCGATGATCAGGGTTGAGTGGCTGGCCGGGGTGCTATTGCCGGTCGTGCTCACAGCCGCCGGCTGCTCGGGCACGCGTCCGTCGGCATCCATTCCAACCTTCGAGGTCCAGCCGGGCGTTTTCGAGATCGAAATCAAGGGTTTCGGAGAGTTGGAGGCGGCCAGGAGCACACCGATCGAGGTGCCCTCCCGTTTGCCCGGCCGGCAGCGGGTGGTCTATCTGCTCGATGACGGCACCACGGTGGCAGAGGGTGACCTGATCGCCCGTCTCGATGGTGAGACCATCCTGCGTTGGATCCGCAAGGCGAAGGACGCGATCCGCAAGGTGGACTTTCAGCTCGAGGCCAAACAGAAGGCGCTGGAAAAAGAAAAGACCGCCGTTGAAGCCTCGCTGCTCCTGCTCGAGCAAGAAAAGCGTGACGCCGAGTCCTATGCTCCACGGGACGAGTCCCTGTTTTCACGTAACGAGATCATCGACGCCCAGGTCGACCTGGAACTGCTCGAGACGAAAATCGAGCTGGCCCGGTCGAAGATCGCACGCTACGTGCAACGGGCCGAGGCCGAGATGGAAATCTTGCGTCTCCAGCGCAAGACCCAGCAGGTTCGCTTGACCCAGTTCGAGGAGGCCCGCCGGTCCCTCGAAGTGCGTGCTCCCCACGCCGGAGTGTTTTTCCGGAAGACCAACTGGAGGGGCGAGAAAATGTCGGTGGGCAACACGGTTTGGGGCGGCGGCGCCCTTGGAGAACTGCCCGACCTGACTCGCATGGAGGCCAAGCTGCACGTTCTCGAATCGGAGGCGGCGGGTCTGGCCGAAGGCCTGGAGGTGAGCATCGCCCTCGATGCGCATCCGGATCTGCGCTATCCGGGCACGGTCAAGTCGGTGCAGCCCATCGCGAATCCCATCGAGTCGGAATCGCCGGTGAAGTACTTCGAGCTGACCATCGAACTGGATCAGACGGACCAGGCGACGATGAAACCCCGCAGCCAGGTGCTCGCCTCGATCTTCGTCGCCCGGGAGAGCGACGTGGTCTCGATCCCCAATCAGGCTCTGTTCCAGAAGGCCGGCAAGAGCTGGGTCTGGGTCCAGCAGGGCGACGGCTTCGAGCGGCGCGAGGTGGAGACCGGCAGGCGCAGCCTGAGCCGCACGGTGGTGGTGCGTGGGCTGACGGGAGGTGAGGTGATAGCCCTGAGCGAGCCTTCCACGCAAGGAGAGGGCTGATGGACTGGGGCACGGGCATTCGCCAGGCCGTCGAGGAATTCGCGCACCACAAGCTGCGCACGGCGCTGACCCTGCTGGGCATGATCTTCGGGGTGGGAGCCGTGATCAGTATGCTTTCTATCGGCCAGGGGGCCCGCCGCCAGGCGCTGGAGATGATCGACTCCCTCGGCCTGCGCAACATTATCATCGAGGCGATCCCGCAGCCGGAAGAACGCCTCAAAGAGGTCCGTGAAGACTCCCTGGGCCTCAACCTGCGCGACCTGGAGATGGCTCTCGAGACCCTGCCCCAGGTGGTGGCCCACACGGCGATCAAGGAGATCAGCGTCTACGGTATCTTCTCGCCCCAGGGCCGCAGCGAAGCGGCGGTCTTCGGCGTCTCGCCCTCCCACTTCGACATGACCCACGTGCGCCTGGCCGACGGTCGGGTCTTTTCCGCCGCCGAAGATCGCCGTTATGCCCAGGTGGCGGTGATCGGTGCGCGGGTGGCCCGCGACCTGTTCGGGTCGGCTTCCGCGGTGGGCCAGCGCCTGAAGGTCAATCACGTCTGGCTGACGGTGGTCGGCGTCGCAGCGCCTCGGGCCGTGGCCAAGAACGAGTTCGAGGGGGTCGAGCTGGACTCCCCGGAAAACCGCATCTACATCCCCGTGCAGACGGCCCTCAAGCGTTTTCGATTCAAACCCATGGAAGACGAACTCGACGCGATCCACTTGCAGGTCGACGACAGTGCGGGCATTCGTGCCGCGGCGGCCACGGTGCGGCGTCTGCTCGAGGTGCGGCACCAGGGTGTCAACGACTACCGCATCGTCGTCCCCGAAGACCTGCTCGAACAGCACCGCCGCACCCAGCGCATCTTCGACATCGTCATGGCTTCCATCGCCGGCATTTCGCTGCTCGTCGGCGGCATCGGCATCATGAACATCATGCTCGCCACCGTGGTGGAGCGAACTCGAGAGATCGGCATCCGCCGTGCCATCGGCGCCCGCCGGGCGGACATCCGGCGCCAGTTCCTGATCGAGGCGTTGACGGTTTCCCTCGCCGGTGGGCTGGCCGGGGTGGTGCTGGGCTTCGTGCTGGCCTGGGGTATCTCCACGTTCTCGGGCTGGCCCTTCGCCTGGTCGCTGACGGCACCGGCGGTGGCCTTCACGGTCTGCGCCCTGACGGGCCTGGTCTTCGGCATCTACCCCGCTGAAAAGGCGTCACGCCTCGACCCCATCGAGGCCCTGAGCCGGAGCACCTGATTCCACGCTACAATTCCGCCGATGGACAGTCTCGATCTCAGGGGCGACGGTTACGCCTCGCCGCCGCAGAACCTCGGCCCGCTGGCACGGATCTCTCCGACCCTGGCCTTCTACAGCCGTTTCATGCCGATCGTCTTCCGGTCTTCACGGGAGGCCAAGCGGGGGGAGTATCACGACGCGCGCTGGGCCGAAAGCAGCGTGCACACCATTCGCGCGCTGGAGGCCGCCGGTGTGCGGATCGAGGTGCAGGGCATCTCCCACTACCGTGACCTCGACGGTCCCTGCGTGTTCGTGGGCAACCACATGAGCATGTGCGAGACGGTGGTCCTGCCCGGTTTCGTGCAGCCCCTCAAGCCGATCACCTTCGTGGTCAAGGAATCCCTCGTGCGCTACCCGGTGTTCTGTCACGTGATGCGCTCGCGGGATCCGATCGTCGTCACCCGCACCAACCCGCGGGCCGACCTGAAAGCGATGCTCGGCGGCGGGATGCGCCGGCTCGAGGCGGGGCGCTCGATCGTGGTCTTCCCCCAGACCACCCGCACCACCGTCTTCGACCGTTCCCAGTTCAACAGCATCGGCGTCAAGCTGGCGGCTCGCGCGGGGGTGCCGGTGATTCCGGTGGCGGTGCGCACCGATGCCTGGGCTCTGGCCCGCTGGTTCATCAAGGATCTCGGTCGCATCGACCCGCGCAAGACCGTGCACATCGCTTTCGGTGAGCCGCTGCGCGTGCGGGCTCGGGGCGACGAGGAACAGCAGGCGGTGATCGACTTCATTCGCCGGCATCTGGAATCCTGGGGGCTGGATACGGTTCGGTGAGCTGACCGGTGGGTCTGCCCTGCGCGTGCGGCGGCTCTGCGAGAGTCGCAGCCGACGCGGACGGGCGGGGTTCGGGCGGACCCGGGATCGGGCCTCATGGGTGGGTGGGGAAGGTCAGGCTGCCTGGACACGGCTGACGCGTCGGGCAGCGAGTTCTGTTCAGTCCTGAATCAGCATTGCCGAGAGGAAGGAGCGAGGAGCCGGATCGTTCTGAGCCTGATTGAGCACGAACTCGATGGTGTTGTTGCCCTGACCAAGCTGCACGCCAATGGCAAGATCCTGGCTCGATGCGTTCAGGACACTGGTATCGACGACCACAACGCCATTGATACTGACGGTTCCCGTAGTGCGCTCGATACCGGGTGTACCATCCGATCTGTCGGGCAGGCCATGGGCGACATGGAGCGTGTACTGCCCCTCCTCGCCGGGTTCGGTATGGATGTTGAAGAGA
The DNA here is from genome assembly GCA_030949985.1 of Acidobacteriota bacterium. Lineage (NCBI taxonomy): Bacteria > Pseudomonadati > Acidobacteriota > Acidobacteriota bacterium. The sequence continues at coordinate 11,616 of JAUZRX010000118.1, read as the reverse complement.
AAACGTGACGAAGATGGTGATCCAAAAGGAAACGCGACGATCATTGGAGCGCCGCCGTTGAGATCGACGGAATTCGCCTGGTCGCCTCCTCCCGAGCACTCCGGGTCCTCTACGCAGTCGACACAGTCTGATCTTTGCAGGCCAGCTTCAAGAATGCATTCATCGAGTATTGCCCAGCGGGGATCGTCATCTTTCCATTGCTCCCCATTGCCGGGAATAAAGTTATTCGAACAGTCCATCAGGTTCTGGATGTACTCCGACCATCAGCACTTGAGCGTCTTGCAGTCTCCGTCTGCGGCCAGAACGGCCAGCGATAGTGCTCCAACGACAATGGCCAGAGGCGACGACAGATAAAGGATTCGTTTCATTTCTTGGTTCCTCCCCGGGACTCGGACGTGCCGCCACATCATGATGATGATTTGATGGAAGAATACACTCCCCCACCGATGCTGGTCAACGTGGCTTGCTCACAGTGGCGAGTCTGCTGCACGGGGACCCCACCCGTCCGCGTCGGCCGCTCGCGCGAGGGGGAGGGCAGGCGTGGGATCCGCTCTCGGCTTCTGGCAGAATGTCGCGATTGCTGATGACTGAGCTTCTTCCCGGGTGGTTTCCTGAGCTGCTGGACGAGAGTTGCCGGGCTCGCTTGCGGCGGGCCCTGGACTGTCGGGAGGGGAAGGTGCGGGCCTGCGCGGGCTCGGTCACCGCGCGTCTGCTGGCCCTGGCGGAACTGGCCGCCGGCCGGCCACGCCCTCTGCTGCTGGTCGTTCCCGGTGAACAGGACGCGCGGCGCATCACGGCGCAGCTCGGCCACCTGGCAGCCCCCGGGCAAGAGGTGCTGCGGCTGCCCCGCCTCGACGCCGATCCCTACCGAGGTCTGCCGGGACACCCGGCCGTGGCCGCCACCCGGGTCGCCACCCTCGACCGGCTGGTGCAGGGCGGGCCCGTCGTCGTCGTTCTCGACGCCGCGGCGCTGCTCGGCCGCGTGCCCTGCCGGCAGACCGTCGAGGCCTGGGGCGAGGACTTTCCCCTCGGTGGCCGGGTCGACCTGGACACCCTGGCGCGGGCGGTGGTGGCAGCGGGCTACCGGGTGGTGGACGTCGTCACCGCTCCTGGCGACTTCGCCCGCCGCGGCGGGCTCTTCGACATCTGGCCGCCCCACGAGAACGCGCCCGTACGAGTGGAGTTGTGGGGTGACGAGATCGACTCCCTGCGCCGCTTCGATCCCGTCTCCCAGCGCACCACCGGCCGCCTCGAGGCCTTCCGCCGACTCCCTGCTCGCGAGGCGCCCATCGGTGCGGAGCAGGCCGATGCCCTGCTCGATCGCCTGGTGGGCCGGGCTCGGGCCGTGCTGGCCGAGGCGCCCCCCACCGAGGAAGGCCTCGGCCGCCTGACCGAAGGCACCCTCGCGGGCCTCGAAGGGGCCGCCGCCCTTTACCGCGACGACCTGGTGCCGATCCTCGACTTCGTTCCCTCCGACCTGGTGGTCTGGGAGCCGGAGGCGGTCCGCGAGTGCCTCGAACGGGTCTGGGAGGAAGTGCACGCGGCCCACCAGGAGGCGGACCTGGAGGCGATCCCCCCGCCCGAGCAACTCTACGTGGCCCCGTCGCAGCTCGACGCCGATCTGGACGCTCCTCTCGAACTGGCGGAGCTGCCCCTGGCCCGCGATGCCCACCGGCAGGTCCTGGACCTGGGCGCCCGCCGCGGGCGCGTGTTGGCCGGGGAACTGGACACCTTGCCCGGGCTGGTGGCCGAGCTGAGTGGCGCGGGCCGTCCCGTGGTGCTGGTGGCCCAGGGGCCGGGCCGCCTGCAGCGCCTGGGCGAGGTGCTCGCCGGGGCGGGACTCGCGCCTCGCCGGGCCGATGAAGACAACGACGCGGCTCCCACCCCCGGCGAGGTCGTCCTCGTCGCCGGGCGCCTCGACGAGGGTTTCGAGGTGCATCCCGGCGGCGCTGTGGTGCTGGCCGAAAGCGACCTCTTCGGCCCGGAGCTGCAGGCGCCGCGGGTGGCTCGGCGCAAGAGTGCCGGCGCCTTCGTCTCGGACCTGCGGGACCTGAGCCCCGGAGACCTGGTGGTCCACGTGGATCACGGCGTGGCCCGCTACACCGGCCTGCAGCGCCGCACCCCCGAGGGCGAGGAGCTGCTGGCCCTGGAGTATGCCGGGGGCGACAAGCTCTTCGTGCCGGTCTCCCGCCTGGACCTGATCCAGAAATATTCCGGCGGGGAGCGGGCCCTGGTGCCCGTCGATCGCCTCGGGGGCCAGGGCTGGCAGCGCCGCCGCCGCCGGGTGCGCCGGGAAGTCGAGCGCATCGCCGGCGAACTGCTCGAACTCTACGCTCGCCGACAGGCGATTCGCGCGCCCTCCTTTGCCGACGCCACCGCCTGGCAGGAAGAGTTCGAGGCGGCCTTCCCCCACGCCCTGACCGATGACCAGCGCCATTCCCTGGCGGAGATCAAGGCCGACCTGGCTCGCCCCCAGCCGATGGATCGCCTGCTCTGCGGCGACGTGGGCTTCGGTAAGACCGAGGTGGCGCTCAGGGCCGCCTTCCAGGTGGTGCAGGAGGGCTGGCAGGTGGCGGTGCTGGTGCCCACCACCGTGCTGGCCTTCCAGCACCTGACCACCTTCCGCGCCCGCATGGCGGGCTGGCCGGTGCGGGTGGAGATGGTCTCCCGCCTGGTCCCCACGGCGCGGGTGCGCGAGATCCTCGCCGAGACGAAGGCGGGACGGGTGGACATTCTCGTCGGCACCCATCGACTGCTGGGCAAGGACGTGGAATTCCGCAAGCTGGGGTTGCTGATCACCGACGAGGAGCAGCGCTTCGGGGTCAAGCACAAGGAGGCGATCAAGGCCATGAGCCTGGGGGTCCACGCCCTGTCCATGAGCGCCACGCCGATTCCCCGCACCCTGCAGATGTCCCTGGCGGGCGTGCGGGACCTGTCGGTGATCGAGACCCCCCCGCGCAACCGCCTGGCGATCCAGACCCACCTGGCGCCCCGCTCGGCGAGCCTGATCGCCGCGGCGATCGGCAACGAGCTGTCCCGCGGGGGACAGGTCTTCTTCATCCACCCGGAGGTGCGCCGCCTCGAGGCGGTGGCGGCGGAAATCCGCGAGCTGGTGCCCGGAGCCGAGGTCTGCCACGCCCACGGCCAGATGCGCGAGGGTCGGCTCGAAGAGGTGATGCTGCGCTTCATCCGCGGCCAGGCCCAGGTGCTGGTGGCGACTTCCATCGTGGAAAACGGCCTCGACATCCCCCGGGCCAACACCATCCTGATCGACCAGGCTCATCGCTTCGGCCTCAGCCAGCTCTACCAGATGCGGGGCCGGGTGGGGCGCAGCGACCAGCGGGCCTACGCCTACCTGCTGGTGCCTTCCCAGCGATCGCTGACCAGCGAGGCCCGGGCGCGGTTGTCGGCCCTGGTGGAGTTCAGCGAACTGGGTTCGGGCTTTCGCATCGCCGCGATGGACCTCGAGATCCGAGGCGCCGGCGAGTTTCTCGGCTCCCGCCAGTCCGGGCACATCGCGGCGGTGGGCTTCGAGATGTACAACCAGATGCTCGAGGACGAGGTGCGCCGACTTCGGGGCGAGGTCATCGAGCAGCCCCCCGAGCCGGTGACCATCAACCTCGGGCTGGCGGCTTCCCTGCCCGAGACGATGATTCCCGACTCCGGGCAGCGGCTGGCGATCTACAAGCGCCTGGGCGCCGCCGAGAGCGAGGCGGAGATCGAGGATCTGCGGGAGGAAACCGAGGATCGCTACGGTCGGCTTCCCGCCGAGGCGGAGACCCTCTTCCGGATTGCGGAGTTGCGGCTGATGGCCCAGAGGCAGGGAGCGGTTTCCATCGACTGGGCGGGAGACGGTATCGTGGTGCGCTACGGCAGCCGCCCGCGTCTCGATGCGGAGCGACTGGTGGGGCTTTTGCGGGAGGACGAGGGAGTGCGGATGACGGCGGCTGGTCTCGTCAAGTTGCGGGTGCCGGGCGAGGTGGCCGACCGCGTCGCGGCGGCTCGACTGGCGCTGCGACGCCTGGATCCCCGGTGATGATTTTCAGGCGTGGGTCGGAGCGCCTGCTGAGCCTGCTGGCGCTGGCCACGGCGATCCTGGTGTCGGCGGGCTGCTCGTCGTCGCGCCAGGAGGCGGACAACGAGGGGGCAGCGCCGGTGCTCGCCGTGGGCGAGCGGGAGCTGGGCCGGCCCGAGTTCGAGCGCTACCTGCTGCGAGAGGTGGGAGTCCAGGCCGGCACCATCGATGCCCAGGCCGAAAAGGAACTCTACGAGGAATTCTACGCCGAAGTGCTCCTGGCCCGGGCCGCCGAGCGGGCGGGTTTCGAGGTTGATGCCGCCGCGCTGAACGCCGAGGTGGCCCGTCTCGAGGGCCTCGAGCCCGCGGGCAGTGCCGAAGAGCTGGAGCGGGAGGCCCGTCGCCGCCTGCTGGCCCAGCTCTACCTCGAGCAGGTCCTGGCCGCGGAGATCACCATCGAGCCGGAAGAAGTCGACGCCCGGCTGGGGAGGCCCGAGCGGCACCGTCGGCGGGATCTCATCGTCTACCGGCAGATCGCCGTGGCCGGTGAGAAAGAGGCCAAGGCGGTCTACCGGCGGGTGGTCCGGGGCAAGGAGCCTTTCGATGCGGTGGCCCGGGAGTTGTCCCTGACTCCGGACCGGGGGGCGATCCAGCAGGTTCCCCTCGAGGGCCTGCCCGATCCGGTGGCCGATGTGCTCGAACGCCTCCCGGAGGGCAAGATATCCCGTCCGGTGAAGGTGGGAGACCTGGTCTATCTCTTCCAGGTCGATGCCCGCAACCGGGAGCGGGACCCCGGCCGGGTCCGCCAGAGGCAGGAGGTCGAACAGCGCCTGCTCACGGAGAAGCTCGAGTCCCTGCGCCGGCAGCGGCTGGTACAGCTAGCGGAGGAGGAAGGCGTGCGCGCACCGGCGCTGCCTGCGCCGCCCGAGGAGCCCTGAAAGATGAAACGTATCGTCCCCATCGGCCTGTTGCTCGTCGCCCTGTTGCCGGCGGCCGTCCGGGCCCAGAGCGGGCTCGTTCTCGAAGAGAAAGTCCAGGACATCGTGGCCTGGATCAACGACGACATCATTCTCTATTCCGATCTCCAGGAAACCGAACAGATGGCCATCAAGCAGGCCATGGACCAGGGCGGCGGCGCCGACCTGGCGGCGCAGATCAAGGAGATCAAAGAGCAGGTTCTGCTGCGGATGATCTGGGACCGGCTGATGGTGCAGGAGGCGGAGCGACTGTTCGACATGGACTCGATCAAGCAGGATCTGCTCGACCGCTTCATGAAGAGCCGGGACATCGCGACCACCGAAGACCTGGACAAGTTGCTCGAGCAGTATTTCATCACCCGCGATGAGCTGCTCGATCGGCTGGTTTCTTCCGCGGCTCCGGATTTCGTCCTCGATCAGCAAGTGCGCTCGACCCTATCGGTCAGCGACCAGGAGGCCCGGGAGTACTACCAGGAGCACCTGGACCTGTTCACTGCCAGGGGACAGGTGACCTTCCGGGAGATCGTGCTGGACGATCAGGACGGCTCGCGCCGGGAGCAGGCCGAAGAAATCGCTCGCCGCGGCCGGGAGGGCGAGGACTTCGAAAAGCTCGTCGCGGAGTTCTCCGACAGTCCGTCGAAGGCCATCGGAGGCAGGATCGGTCCGATGGATCCTGCGGACCTGGTGCCCGAGGTGGCCGAGGCGGTGCTCGGGGCGGAGGTGGGGGGCATCGCCGGGCCCTTCCGCACCGACCGGGGCTGGCACATCGTCAAGGTCGAACAGCGGGTCGACGCCAGCGTCACTCCCTACGAGCAGGCTCGCCGCAACTGTGAAGAGGCCTGCCGCAACGCCAAGTTCGAGCCGGCCTTCCGCGAGTTCATCCAGGGCCTGTGGGACACGGCCACCATCGAGGTGCGCAAGGAGTACGCCGACCGCATTGCGGAGCCCTGGCGGGAGAGCATCGTCATCCGCTGAGGTTTTGGGAGCGGCGATGACGATTTTGTTATTGTGCGGACGTTTTCGGATCCCTCCATCCGGACGCGCGACGGCGGAGCGGGTGAACAACTCCCGTCGTTCGTGACCTTTGGCGGTCGATTCCAAACTGGCGCGGATCTTGCTGGTCCCACCGTGGCATTCGGGCATCGGTGCGGAGGAAACGAGCGTGCCTCAGGCCGCTTCGGGCCACAACAGGCGTCGTGGGGGATCGGCGCGTCCAGCGATGGCCGGCAGCCGGGGCATCGTTGCCGCCGGCAGAAGCTTCCCGCGACTGCGGCGGGAACTGGTGCTGATTCCCCAGGAGGGAAGCGGCGCCGGCGTGGTGGTCCAGGATCCCACCGCCCAGCGCTTTTTCCGCTTTGGTGACACCGAGCGCTTCCTGCTTTCCCGGCTGACGGGCCAAAACAGCCTTGACGAGATTCGGCGGGACGTTTCGCTGTGGTCCGGTGAGTCCTGGGAGGCCCACGAGATCGAGGCTTTCGTGGTGGACCTGGAGCGGGCGGGCCTGCTGGAGGCCGGGCCCGGCACCCCGCCTCTCCCCGACGCGGCGGCTCCGGCCGGCGTGCTCGGGGTGCTGGCCCGGGAGGGTTTGCGCTTCCGCAAGAGCGACAGTGCTGACCGGGCCGCGGCGGAGGAGGCCGATCTCGAGCGACAGCGCTTCGCCGCGGCGGTGCAGGCCCTCGCCGCCGGGCGGGGGGCGCAGGCGCGGGAGGCCCTCGATGGGGTGCTGGCCCTCAACCCGCGCAATCGTCGGGCCGCGGCCCTGCGCAGCCTGCTCGACAAGGGAGACGCTGCGCCCGCCGGGGAGCGGCTTCCGCCGGGCCCGACCGCGCCGTCGGCACCGGCGCCCCGGCCCGCCCGGCGGCCGCTCAATCCCTTCTACCTGCGCCGGCGCCTGGGAGATCCCGATGGCGTGCTGGCGGCGCTGGCCCGTCCGCTGGGTTTTCTCTGGACCCGGGGTTTCGCCCTGGTCTACGCGGCCCTGCTGGCCGCGGCGGGTTGGGTCGCCCTGGTGCACCACGCCGAGATCCTCGGCTCGGTGCCCGCCCTGGCACCGGGGGTGTGGGTGTTTGTGCTGCTGTGTGGGGCGGTGGGCCTGACCGTCTTCCACGAGATGGCCCACGGTCTGGCGGCGCGGCACCTGGGAGTGCCGGTGCGGGAGGTGGGCGTGATGCTGATCTTCTTTGTCATGCCCGCGGTGTACGTGGACGTCTCCGGCGCCTGGCTGCTGCGCCGCCGGAGCCAGCGGTTGCTGGTGGCCATCGCCGGCCCGCTCTTCGACCTGGGCGCGGTGGCGGTGACGCTGCTGCTCTGGCGGGTGCTGCCGCCGGGGCCGGTACAGGCCACGGTGCTGCTGGTCGGCGGCGTGGCCGCTTTGAGCCTGCTGATGAACCTCAACCCGCTGATCCGCCTCGACGGTTACTGGGCCCTGTCCGACATCAGCGGCATTCCCAACCTGCGTTCGGTGGCCGTGGGGGAACTCGGGCGCACCCTCCGCGGGTTGTTCGGCCGGTGCGAGCCCGACCCCGCCAGGGAGCGGCCCCCGGCGCGTGGCTTCCTGTTGCTCTATGGACTGCTTTCTTCGCTCTACGTGGCGCTGATTCTGGCGACCCTGGCCGGCGGGGCGGTGGCCTTGTCCCGCCACGTGTCAGCTTCCTGGGGTCCGTGGCTGCTGGCCCTGGCGGCGGTGGCCCTGCTGCGACGGCCGTTGCTGCGGTTGCTGGGCGCGGCACGGGCTTCCCTGAGTTGGGGCCGGGTGCTGCGGGCAGGCGTGGCGGCCGTGATCGTCGGCGCCCTGGCCTTCGTGCCCTGGCCCCTGCGGGTCGAGGGGCCGGCGCTGGTGGACAGCCGGTTGCGGGCCGCCGTGCGCCCGGAGTTCGCCGGCACCCTGGCCGAGGTGCTGGTGCGGGAGGGCGAGAGCGTGGCTGCCGGCGCGCCGGTGGCCCGCCTCGACCCCAGCGAGCTGCGCTCAGAGCTGGAGATGGTGCGCTCGGAGATCGACCGGGCCCGCTCCCGCCACGCCCTGCTGATGCGGGGCCCGCGCAAGGAGGAGGTGATCCAGGCCCGGGAGGCAGTCAAGGCCGCCGAGGCGGAGCTGGCTCACCGGCGCTCGCGCCAGGCACGCCTCGAACGCCTGCGCTCGGAGGGGCTGGTGGCGACGGACTTCTTCGAGCAGGCGGCCAAGGAGCTGGCCATCGCGGAGATTTCGCTGCGTACCGCCCGTGAGCAGTTGCGCTTGGTGGAGAAAGGGGCGCGCCCCGAAGAGGTGGAGGCGGCGGCGGCGGAGGTGCAGCGCCTGGAGGCCAAGGCCGAGGAGATCCAGCGGCGGATCGAGGCCTGCACCCTGCGGGCGCCCATGGCGGGCCTGGTGCTCAGTGCGGCCCTCGACACGCGGATCGGCGAGCGCATCCCCGCCGGCGGCACGGTGCTCGAGATCGGCGACGACCGGAGCCTGGTGGCCGATGTGGAAGTGCCGGAGAGCGAAATCGGCGACATCGCCGTGGGGCAGAAGGTGCGGCTGGCCCTGGCGGCCTTTCCCGACCACGCCTTCGCCGGGACGGTGCAGTCCATCGCCGCGGTGGCCGGGCGGGACGTCCACGGTCGGGCGACCTTCCAGGTGCGCTGCTCGGTGGACGACCCTCAGGGCCTGCTGCGCCCCGGCATGACCGGAGCGGCCCACATCGATGGCGGCCTGCGAACCATCGGCACGCTGGTCTCCCGGCGCGTGCGCCGGCTGATCCATCCCTCGCTGCTATGAACAGAAAGGCGATTTGTCAGACCCCGCACTCACGCCCGATGCGGGAAGTTGCAAGGCAAGGATCGCAAGATCCGACGACCCGGGCCGCAGACGGCCTGTAGGAGGAAAAGGGTATGAAGCGCAAGCTCAAAGTGGAAGAACTCGAGGCGCGGATCGCGCCCAGCGTGGGACTGTTCTCGTTTCTGAGCAGCCTGGCCGCGGCCGACGAGGAAGTCGGCGCCGTCTTCAACCAGCTCGTCGACCAGGACGGCAACGTGGACGTCCCGGGTGCCACCTCGGCCTTCAACAGCCTGGACACCGGTAACAGCATCGCCTCCGTGCGGGACACCTTCACCCTCACCGATGACCTGGTGATCCCCGACTCCACCGCCGGCCTCATCCGCGATATGCTGGCCAACCGCTAGTCGTTGCACGTCACGGGGCCCGGGGCGCCTGCCGGTGCCTCGGGCCTTTCTACTGCGTTTGAGTCCTTCTTGCCCTTCACAACAACTCTCCTCCGCTTTGCTATGCATATGGGTGTTCTCAGTGTGCTGGCCTGGGAGGAGCGCACCTCACCGACGAGGGGCGCCGCAACGGGGTGCAGTCGCCCGGGGGCGGGATGCAACGCGGGGCGCGGGTCGGTAGACGGGGTGCCGTCCTGGGGGAAAGATGCTCGCCATGGCCCGCTCGTTCAGGGTAGATTCTGTCTGTCTGTCTGTCTGTCTGTCTGGCGCTGATCTGCGCCTGCATTCCTGACGCCCTGGGGGCGGCATCGCAGACCGAGGGCTACAATGCCGGCGTCGGTAAACAGTTCGTCAACAGCACGAAGGGGTACCAGAGGGATCATCTCTATTACGCTGTGGGCGGCTCGGAAGTGGACGCTTTCAACTTCCATTTCACCATGAGCCTCAGCGAGCAGGTCGGTTTCGGCAGGCCAGTGGATGGGGGCCTCACCCTACAGCTCAGCCGCGTCTACAATTCCAGCATCTACAGCGACAAGTCGTGGCAATGCAAGTTGAGCAACTGCACCGACAATGGCGAAACCAGCGAGACTCATACCTACCTGTCCATTCCCCGCCGCAACGCGATGGCCTCGGGTGGGAGTTTCACCTGGGCAAAATCGTGAAGAAGGACCGCGCCTTCTGCAAGGACTTCAGGACCTGCGACGGCACGCCAGGGGTCCCCGGACAGTGGGCCTACGTTTCTCCTGACGGGGCAGATCACATTCTCTTTCCGGGTGGAGACGGTTATCACTACACGAGAGACGGTGGACTCGAGCGAGCAGCCTTCCACTCTACCGGCGGCGGGCCCCAGGGAACGGCTGCGTGGTGGGAGATCTGGCTGGCGGATGGTCGGGTCCTCGAATTGCAGCACCACGTGGATGGACAAGCGTTTGTCGAGATCAACACGACGGCGAACTGTGCCGATGATCGCCCCTACTTCATCGAGGGCCTTCCGTCCACAGATCCTGTAGGAGGGACGGCAGAAGATCCAGTGTATGAGTACGACCGCGACAAGATCGGCTATTACGTGACGCGGATTCGCGGTCGAGAGCAAGTGGGCGGTGAGCCGGCTGCTTATGTGGACGTGACGTATCAGGACGCTCCTTTCGACTATGTGATCAAGCGTGTTACGGATTCTCACGAAGGCAGCGGTGGCAGGCAGAGGGCCGTGACGGTGAGCATGGGTCTCGACAGCAGCGCAATCGACTACGGCCACGTCACTCAAATCTGCTTTCCAGGATCGCCTGACGGAAGCGGAGGCCAACTGGCGGAGTCGTGTTTCGACTTCGAGTACGAGCGAAAGAATCTTACCGTCCGGGGGGGGAAGCCCAGCTCGCCGCCGGGTGCCGAAGCTCCGACATGGATCCAGCCTGTCGATCTCTTGCGCAAGGTTACGACGCCGGAGGGATACGGACTGCTCTATGAATACGCAGATAGCGATCCATCCAACAGCGAGGCGAGTGAGAATGGCGGCAACGACTGGGGCGGGAGGTTGGAGAGGATTCACTATCCTTCGGGTAAGTTGGTGAGACTGAGCTGGAAAAGCTACTACCAACGATGGCGCAAACTCTCTCTTTCGCCCAACAACCAGGGCCAGGAATGTAGCTGCGCGATACGCAACAGGTACCTGTCCACCAGGTTCACTGGTGTGGAAAAGAAGGAGGAGTTCCTGGATGGGGACGAGTCCAACACGGATCCTGGAAACTACAGAGTCTGGAGTTTCGCCAACGTCGAGCCACCATGGCTGATGGCTGTCAGTACGGATGATGATGTCCTGGATGATTGCAACGTGGGTCAGCCCCAGTTCTGCCTGGTTCGCGCCGAATACTACAACTCGACATCGTCGATGGTAGATCCGGCGGGGAATCGAACGGAAATCATCTATGACACTTCCAGCAGGAAGCACCAGTACTTGGCTGGCAACAGCGCTGGTCCACAGGATACCGCGTACTTCGGCAAACCCCTGAGAGAGCTGTACTACGCGGTGGCCGACGATGGCTCGCGCAAACTCGTCAAGAAGGTGGAGAAGACGTGGGAGCAGCGCTACATGGACGATCCCGAGCAACAGGGAACGAAGTGCACGGGTGTCGGCTACGCAGTGCTCGTCAACGAAAAGACAACCTACCTCGATGATTCGGTAGCTGGAACACCGACGGTCGTGGAGCGAAGCTTTGAGGATTGGGCGACGTGGGATGGCAGCGGATTCCACGGTCGCTACGAGACGACCGTTTTCAGTGGCAACGGCGTTGGAAACTGGGAAAAAGTCGCCCACACCGACTACGCCATCGACAACGAGTCCTCGCCGGGCAACGCTTGCTCGGCGTCCCAGCAACTGATCGATGCCTGGCTACCTGGCGTGGTGGCGAGCCAGTGGGTGGGCACGCGGCC
>JAUZRX010000117.1 GCA_030949985.1 Acidobacteriota bacterium | reverse complement strand
CGGGTCTGGGGCGATCATATCCGGCACAAGCGTCCCGTTGCTGCATGATTACAGTGCCCTGCTGGCTGATGTGCAGACACTGGCCAATGATGTAGCCGCGTTGCGGGCAACCGTGGAGAAGCTGATTACACAACTGAAAGGATGATGACATGAACCCGCTTATGCAAAATCTGGCGCCGCCGCCCATCGCCAGCGATGGTACGGTGCCCACCGCCCCGACGGGGCCTGACGCCGGGCTGCAGCCTGCCGCCGACCCGAATACACCTATCAGTGCTGACGTTGTTGAGCAGCAGATACAGCAGTTCATTCAGAAGCACCCGGCGGCTGTGGCACAGATCAAGCAGGTGATCGCGCAGGCTACGGCCAGTGGCGAACTTGACCCGCAGGAACTCAACACGCTGGCCGGGCTGGCCATTCCTGTGCTCCGTACCCCTGCGCTGTACCCGCAAATCCGTGAGTATATCATCCAGCAGGGCATCGTGTCAGAAGCTGATGTGCCGAAGGAGTACGACCAAGGGCTGGTTATTGCAGTGCTGCTCGCGGCGCGGGCGCAGCAGGGAAACCCGTCTACCGACATGCCGGGCGACACGTCGCCTGACAATGGGCCGCAGGCCGGGCTGGCTCCGCCATCGCCGGCCGTTGGCAAGCCGTCGTTCAAGGAAGGCGGGCAGGTTCCGGGGGCACCTAACCAGCCTGTCGGCATAAATGCACACGGCGGGGAGTATGTCGTACCAAGCCACGTAGTGGCCATGAAAGGGCGCGAGTTCTTTGACAAGCTGGTAGCTCAGTATGCGGACAAGAAACCGAATGGATGAACTGACCATTGAGCTTCTTGAACCAGACAAGGTCGACGCCGTGTGGAAGCACATTCGCCCTATCGTAGCGGCCGCGTGCCGCAGTAATGCCGCTGCACAGATGGACATATCACCGGACACGGTGTACAGTTTAGCTACAACGGGCATGTGTGTGGTGTTCGTTGGGCGGGAAAAGAAGAAAGTGCGGTTCGTGTTGGTCATGCAGTTCACCGATATGTATGGGACGCGCGGCGCAGAAATAGTCGCCATGGGCGGCGCTGGGATGATGAAGTTCAAGAACGCATACTGGGATGTGATCGTTGAATGGCTGAAAGCCAATGGGTGCAAGTACATAGACGCCTG
>JAUZRX010000116.1 GCA_030949985.1 Acidobacteriota bacterium | reverse complement strand
GTCAAGCCCCACGACCTGAAGAACGCTTTCTGAGCGCGCCCGGCCGGCCCGGCCGATGGATCCCGGGGCGCTCCCGCGCCCGGCGGCGCCGGGAGGGGGGGCCTGCGGGCGCCGCCGGGCCGTCACCGGCGGGCGAGAGGGGTGGCTGCGGAGCGCACCGAACGCGCTCCGGGGGGCTGGCGCCCGGCGGGAGCCCCCCCCGGCCGGGCAGCCAGCAACAACATTGTTCGCTCCACGGTGGGGGGGTTACAGGGGGGAAGGGATCCCTCGGCGCAGGGCGGCATGAGCCAGGCAGGCCACGGATTTGGCGTCGACGATCTCTCCCCGCCGCAGCAGGGCCAGGGCCTGCTCCCAGCCGACCTCGAAGACCTCGATCTTCTCGCCCTCCTCGCAGGCACCGGGACCCGGCTGGAGGTCGTGAGCTTCATAGAGCCAGATCACCTCGTCGGTAAAGCCCGGAGTGGTGAGGATCCGTCCCAGGGGTACCAGGCGCCGACACCGGTAGCCGGTTTCTTCCCTCAACTCACGCTGGGCACACTCTTCCGGCGCCTCGCCGGGACGATCGAGCTTGCCCGCCGGGACCTCGACGATGAAGCCCCCTACCGCGTGGCGGTATTGACGAATCAGCACCACGCGCCCGTCGTCCAGGAAGGGGAGTACGGCCGCCGCTCCCGGATGGCGGATGGTCTCGAGTTCCGCCCGGCCGCCGCCGGGCAGTTCCACCTGCTCGAGGTCGATGCGCAGCAATCGACCTTCGTAGACCCGTTGACTGCGCAGGGTCCTGGCGCGTTCATCCATGGTGCGAACCTCCTCGATCGGCGGGCCGCCCGGGGAACAGGTCGAGAAGCGGCAGCAGGTCGGGGCCTTCGAGCACGTGATCGGCCGCCTCCCTCACCCGGGGATCCTTCGGCTGGTAGGCGATGGCCACGGCCGCCTTTTCGAGGGCGGCCAGATCGTTCCAATGGTCGCCCACGAAGGCGATGCTCCCGGTCGGGCAATCGAAGTCCCGGGCCAGCAGGTCCAGGGCGCGGGCCTTGCCCTCCATGTCGAAAGGCGTCGCCTGCCAGCCGCTGATGCTCCCATCGGCGGCGAAGCGGATGTGGTTGGTGAAAGCGCGATCCACCTCCAGACCGCCGAAGACGACCTCGAGAGTCAAGTCCAGGGTGCCCGAGACGAGGGCCACCAGATAACCCCGCCGCCGCAGGGTCCGCAGGGTCTCCGCCGCTCCGGGAACCGGTGTCAGCTCGCGCCGAATCACCGCGGCGAGGGCTTGCCGGGTCACGCCGGCACGCTGCCAGTCGCCCACGTCGAGGGCCACCCACTCGGCGTACTCCAGACGCCCCTCCACGAAGGCCTTGAAACGTTCCCCGTCGCCCCCCCCCTGCCCCGGCCCGAGGAACTCCTCGTTGAGCACCTGCCAGACGGTCTTGTCTTCCGGATGCCGCACCAACGTGCCGTCGACGTCGAAACAGACCATGCGGATATCCTGTCCCGCCTTCCTCACCTTCGGCTCCTTGCCGGCCGGCGCCTGTTGCCCCGGGGCGTTTCCAGTCTACTTCCGCACGGCCGTGTGCGCGGCACCGACACGCTCCTTGCAGTTCTTTTCTGCGAGCTGATAGTCTTCGCCCTGTCGCAGATTTCTCCCCGGAGGTGCCCGGTGGAGCCTATCGTCGCCATCGCCCAGCAGAAAGGCGGCTGCGGAAAGACCACTCTGGCGACCCATCTCGCCTGGGCTTTCACGGCGGCGGGTCACGCGGTGCTGCTGGTGGATCTCGACCCCCAGGGCCATGCGCGGCGGTGGTTGGCACTCTCGAACGCCCCTTCGCCATCCTCCGGCAAGGTCGAACTCGCGGACGTCCTCGCCCACACACCCTTGACCGGCCAAGGCCCCGGCCTCGGGCAGGCGGTCATGCCGGTGCAGCCGGGACTCGACCTGGCGGGCGGCGAAATCTCCCTCGCCGGCATGGAGCTTTACCTGGCCCGCCTACCGGGCCGCGTCGAGCGCCTGGCGGAACATCTGGCCGACGACGGCCACCGCTGGGAAGTCGTGATCATCGATACGCCCCCGTCGCTCGGCCTGCTGACCATCAACGCCCTGGTCGCCGCGGGCGCGTGCCTGGTGCCTCTTCCCCCGGATCCCTTCGCCCTGCACGGTGCCCGCCGCCTGGCGGCCACGGCCGTCGAAATCGAAGAACAGACCGGTCACCACACCGAACTGCGATTCCTTCCCGTCATGAGCCGCCGGGGGGGACGGCTGACCCGCGAGCTGCTGGCCGAGGCCGAAAAGCGATGGGGCTCCATGCTGCTGCCCCTACGCCTGCACCGCAGCGTGCTCTTCGACCGCGCCGCAGCCCGAGGAAAGGTGGTCGCCCAGACCGCACCCCGGAGCCAACCCTGGCAAGAGGTGATGGCGGTGGCCGACCTCCTGTGGCGGCAGTGGACCGGGTCGGGTGGCAGGGAGCCCCCCGCGTGAAGAGCGGCGGAGGCCGGCGGGATGCGGACCTGCGCCGAGTGGCCAGGCTCTTGCTGGGTCGCCCGTCCCAGGACGGCGTGGAACCGCAGCCGGCGGCCTGCGCAGCGCTCGGCGGAGCTTTGCTGCCCCTGGTGGCGGCCTCGGGAATTTCCTGCGCTCGTGCGCTGGCAGCGGCCATCGGCGCGACGGAGAGCGCCCCCCGAATCCGGCTGATCGAGGACCACCCCACCACGCCCTGGCACCGGCAGGTGGGAGGCGCGGAAGTGGACGGGGCGATTCTGCTGGTATCGATCGACCCCCTGGAGGGAGCCCGGCTGCGCGCCGCCGCGCTGGGAGCCTGCGGCGCCCTGCTCTGGATCGACGACCCTCGACGAGGCCCGGAAGCCCGGCAGGCCCTCGCCACCCTGGGTGAAGGGCTCGCCAGCCATCCCATCGGTGTGGTCGGCGCGGAGAACCTCGGGAGAGAACTCGCCCCGGCCGCCGGACACGCCGGCGCCCTCCTGGCCGACCTGCCGCCATGGTCCCCCGGGCAGCCCCTCTCCCCGCCCCTGCTCGAATTTCTCAGGAACCTGCCTGCCCCGCCGGTCAGCGCCGGCTGGTGTGCGGCCATCCTGGAGACCACCTGCCCCCTCCTGCCTGGCGCAGAATCGTGAATCACAAGGTCTGAACCACAAGAGATGTCCCACCTTCGGGACACATCCCGGCGGCACATCTCGAGACACATGTCCCTTTTGTGATACAGTTTGCCAAGCCCGTGCGGACCAGCCCACGACACAAAACCCTAAGCGACCCTTGAAAGCCAGCGATTGCAACATCTTAGACATGATTCGATTTTCTTACCACCGACCAGGGCCGCTGGCACGATGATTGCTTACTGTCCATTTGCAAAAGCTGTATGCAGCTCTAGAACCGGTCAGTTTCGCTCCCTCCGCCCCGATCGGGACCGAAGCTGGCCGGTTTGCAGTTGCCGGAGGGACGAGCAGGCTGGCTCCGGCGACAGCAAGCCACAGGTGCCCGCTCCCGGCCGGCACATCAAACCCCGCCGCGCATCACCAGCCAGACCCAGTTCAGCAGTACGGCAGCTCCAGCCAGCCACCAGGCTCGTCGGCGCGCGCCGCCCCGCAGGCCGATCCGCAGGCGCGGCAGGCGCAGCAACCAGATCACCCAGGACAACAAGCCGTAGACCGCGCCGGCCAGCGCCAGGCCCACCAGCAGGGGATTCCAGGCCAGGGCCGTGCCGAGCTTCCCCGCGCGCAGCGCCAGCAGACCACGGGTCACCCCGCACGAGGGACAGGCAAATCCCGTCCAGGCGTGAAAGCGGCATGGTGGAAGCCAGGAGGCCAGCAGGTCCAGGGGCAGCAGCACTGCTGCCGCCAGCGCAGCGACGCTGACCAGGGCCAGGACGATCTCCCACTGAGCGGAGGAGTCCTCCACCGGGATCAGCTTCCACGACAGGGGTCCCAGTGCTCCCCGGGCGAGGGGCTGCGGTGACGAACGCGCATTCTCCATCGCACCCATCGTAGCCCGGATCCTGTGCGTCACCGGTGAGCAAGCGGCTTGACCCCGCCCGCCGCCCCTCCTACCGTTGTCCGACGCCTGCCACCGGAGTGGAAATGTCCTTCTGGAAGACACTGGGCGAAGACCTGCACGTCGTCTTCGAAAGAGACCCGGCAGCCCGCACGGGACTCGAGGTAGCCCTGTGCTACCCGGGTGTGCACGCGCTCTGGCTTCATCGCCTGGCCCACGGTTTCTGGCGCAGAGGCATGGTGCTGCTGCCTCGGCTGCTCTCTCACGCAGCCCGTCTTCTCACCGGCATCGAGATCCACCCGGCCGCCCGCATCGGCCACCGGGTCTTCATCGATCACGGTGCGGGAGTGGTGATCGGCGAAACCGCGGAGATCGGTGACAACTGCGTGCTCTACCAGGGAGTGACCCTCGGCGGCGTCAGCTTGCTCCGGGAAAAGCGGCACCCCACCCTGGAAGACCACGTGGTGGTGGGTGCGGGGGCGAAGATCCTCGGTCCGATTCGTGTCCGCCACGGCGCGCGAATCGGCGCGAACTCGGTGGTGATCCGCGACGTGGACGCGGGGGCCACAGTGGTGGGCATTCCGGCGCGACAGGTCCAGCGGCGGGATCCTCGAGCTGCGGAGATCATCACCTTGCACCATGAGCGCATCCCCGACCCCGTGCTCGAAGCCCTGGCCGACGTGCAGCGCCGTCTCGACGCCCTCGAGCACAAGCCGGAAACGGACCCGGAGACCCCCTCGTGACCCAGGCCGAGCACCCTCCCCACTCCCCCCAGGCTTCCCAGGTGGTGATGACCGAACTGGTCCTTCCCGCCGACACCAACAACTACGGCCACATCTTCGGCGGGCGAGTGCTGGCCCTGGCCGACAAGTGCGCGGCGATGGCCGCCATGCGCCACTGCCGCCTGCCGGTGGTCACCGCTTCCTTCGACAGGGTGGACTTTCTCCGCCCGGTGATGGCGGGAATGATCGTCATCCTCACCGGCGTGGTCAACGCCACCTTCCGTACCTCCCTCGAGGTGGGCGTGACGGTGGTGGCCGAAGACCCGGTCACCGGCATGCGCGCCCAGGCCTGCCGCGCCCTGGTCACCCTGGTGGCCATCGACGCTTCCGGCCGTAGCGTTCCCGTCCCGCCCCTCGAGCCCCAGACCGACGAGGAACGACAGCGCGCCGAGCGGGCACGGAAACGCCGCGCTCTGCGCCTGCAGCAGCGCTCCTGAGATCCGCCGCCGGCCGCACGTCGGCGCGCTACGGGTTTCCTGAAGCGCAAGCCTGGGGGTTGGTGTTGCTGCGCGGGTTGCCGCCGGAGTCGCTGCCCAGGGGGCCGGCGCCGCAGATGGCGTCGTCTCCGCGAACGAGGTAGAAGAACCCGTCCCCGGCCGC
>JAUZRX010000115.1 GCA_030949985.1 Acidobacteriota bacterium | reverse complement strand
TTCGTCGAGGCGCCACTGGTGCTGGGCCGTCAGCGCGCCGGTATCCAGGGCGCCGCCGGTAAACAGCCCCTGCTCGAACTCCACCAGGCGCCCCAACTCGTCCATGGTGTATTCCTGGGCTTCCGATTCACCGGCGGCGATTCAATCTATGCCGGCGCACCATCGCCATCGTGATTGTAGGTTCAATCTACCTCTACAGCACTACCCTTCTCTCGATTCTCATCCCTACATCTCCCACCTTCAATGTGCACTGTGCCTTCCTTGACGTCGCACGGCACCTGCCCGTTTCGCAAACACTCGATGTATGCGTCAACCGCGTGATAGCCCGCAATGTCAGCCATCAGACACCACTGGTCGACCGCACCCTCCAACCGCAAACTCTCGATCAATAGCATACTGGAGCCTGGATCCAATCGATAGAACCATAAACCCCTGGTCCCAAATGGCGGGGGCTCTCCAGTCAAGGGATCGACAGATAAAAACACTTCCTTCATCCTATCCCGATGAAACCGAAGCGCCAGCTTGACAACATGTGCGTCCGAGTTGACCTTAACGTTGATTGCTAGCAACGCAAGGTCCAAGCTGGTTTCCGCTTGATTCTCGAGACACACCATGACCTCCGCATTGCGACTCGAACCATCGTCGTACGTTTCCAGCCACATCCGACCCGTCAACCCGCCATCTCCCCCACGGCCTCCCACGCACGCTTTCCGCGGCACTGCCGCCCATGTTTCATAGTGAGGATCCCGCCTGATGTCCACATCGGCAAAATGCCGGCCGGCCCAGAGCCGCCATCGTTCAGGGAGATCCTCACGACGATCCGGGCTGTACTGGTCACGCCAGATGCCAGTTATCATGGTAAAAAACCAATCACACCGAGAAGTGGTTTCCCTTGCTCTCTGCCGCCAATCACGATCCTCAACAAGCACGGCTTCACTGGGGAATGAACCATGCTCGTAGTAAGGACCAAGCCACGCCATGCATTCTTCCCAGTATCCCCACCCGCTGTCAGCGGTGCTGGCCATGGAAGGAGAAAAGGATACATCCAGCACCGATAGACCAACGACGAGCACCACCACCCGCATTCCAGTCGAGGAGCACCGCGACATCTTCACCATTGGACATCTCCCTTTACAACCGAGATCGTCAGGACGTCCGTTTCGCTGCCCCTCTCATACACGCGCCGCCATTGTCCCGATGATCGACCAAAGTCGTCAAGCACAAGTTGACCACCACCATCCTTCACCGTCCAGCCTGCTAGACTCCAGTTGTCCAGCACGTGATTATGAGCTTTCTTGTAGGTTGCTAGATCCTCTACGAGTTGCCGATAATACTGCTCAGCGACCCCGTGCATGAACGCTTCGAGCTGATAAGGAGCTTTCCCCTTCTC
>JAUZRX010000114.1 GCA_030949985.1 Acidobacteriota bacterium | reverse complement strand
CTGGTACATCGGCGACGCGGACTGCCACTACGCCCAGGCCGGCCAGCAGGTGGCGACTCTGGACTCGCCACAGATCAGCGGCGTGCCCAAAGGAGCCGTGCTGACCGTCCGCATCTTGCGCCAGGTGAGGCAGTCGGCGATGGATGCCGTTACCGTGGTCCGCTTCCGGGTGCTGGCCCGCAAGACTTCAACGAACTGGGCCAGCCCACCGAGACCCGGGACGCCCTGGGCGCCGCCTGGGGTCACAAGACGGTGCTGACCTACGACGCGGCGGGTCGTCCGACCCGCATCGAGCGGCAGGCGGGCAGCGATTTCGCCTCCACTCACAGCCCCGGTGACAGCGCCTGGACCGCCAGCGGCTGGTCCACCACCGACAGCGCGAGCTGCCTGGGCGAAAACGCCTGGTACATCGGCGACGCGGACTGCCACTACGCCCAGGCCGGCCAGCAGGTGGCGACTCTGGACTCGCCACAGATCAGCGGCGTGCCCAAAGGAGCCGTGCTGACCTTCCGCATCTGGCGCCAGGTGAGGCAGACGGCGAAGGATGCCGTTACCGTGGACCGCTTCCGGGTGCTGGCCCGCAAGACTACTACGGACCCGTGGCCGGCCGGAGCGACGGAACTCTACGCCATCGACTCCTCCCAGATCTCCTGGTCCCGCTGGCGCCAGAGCCTGGCCCTGCGGATTCCGGTGGAGGAGCTGGCGGGAGACGCCTCGGCAAGCACGGTGGACCTTCAGATCCGCTTCGAGTTCGACAGCACGGACACCAACACCAACGCCACCGTCAAGGGCATCGGCATCGGCCAGATCGACGTCAAGCGGCCGCAGTCGGTGATTCTCTCGGAGATCGCCTACGACGAGGACCACACCGACCCCAACGTCTCGGAGACCAACCGTCCCCGGGGCAAACCGACGACCGTGAAGACCTACGACGAGGCCACCGGCGTAGCGATCCACCTGCGCAAACTCCGCTACCAGGAGCGTTTCGGCCTGGTCTCGGCGGAGCGCATCGAGCTGGACTGGGATCGGGACAGCGCCTTCGACAGCTTCGAGACGGCCTACAGCTACGACGACCAGCTCGGGGGCCTCGGTCTGCTGTTGCGCCAGCGGCTTCCCTTTCCGGACGGCGCATCGATCAGCCGCCAGCACCCCGAATACGGTTTGAGTTACCGCCACGGCGCGCTGACGGGCCTGTCGACTCCAGCGTTGCAAAACCACGAGTCCACTTTCCCGCCTCGAGCTGGCGTAGAGGTGGGTTCTCGCCCAGATAGCGGATCTCCACCGCTGGTCCGGGAACTTCACCGCCCGTGAACTCTGGAACCAGATGGATACCTGCCGTCATTCGCCAGATACAGCCCATCAACAGTCGTTCCCGGAGAACCCAGAGCCTAGTTTCTACAACTGCGGAGTCGATCTACATCACACCAGGAGCGACCGACCCCTGGCAGGAGGTGATCCCCGACAGCGCTGGCACTCCCGGCATCGAGTACAATGTGGCCGGCGGCATCCACCGCCTGCGCTACGGCAACGGCACG
>JAUZRX010000113.1 GCA_030949985.1 Acidobacteriota bacterium | reverse complement strand
GCATTGAACGCGCCGCATGGTGTAGACCAGGAATGCCGGGATTCCCTAGAGCGGCACGAAAGCAAAGCGCCGTTTACCGAGCGTATCGTAACCGGGCCTCGCTTTCCCGCACCCAGAGCAGATCGGCCGGCTGTTCGACCGTGGCCTGACCAGCACGTCGAGTGCGCTTTCAACCTGATCCCCAGCCCAACGAACGGACTCGTAGATGAAGCCCGGGTGCTTCTCGATTCGATTGAGGATAGTCTTGATACGCATCCCGCTGACTCCTTGCTGGTTGGTTTTCGCAATGGCAATCTTGCACGGGACGAGGCGGGATGCACTTCTTTCCCCGTACCGTCAGATGCTGCGTCTACTCGATCATCCGATTCTGGCCACATCAATGGCCGACCCGCATACTCTCCATCGCCTGGCGAAACGGAGTCGGGCTCTGCGGGGACGCAACCCGGCAGGGGATAGCCAGGCCGATGGCGCGTCAATGGCGCACCGCTGCCCCGGCCCCTTGCCTGGGTCGGGGCAGTTCTTCTCCCGCCCATTGAACGCCGGAGTTATACCTCAAAAATCCCGGGGTCCGGGGCAGAGCCCCGGAGAAAACTCCGTCTCCTACCCACAGATTCTGCCGAGGAGCCCGTTTTTGCAGACCTCAGTCCACCGCTGTGGACTCGATTCGAATAACGGGCAGGGCGTCGGCGGCGAGACGGGAGGCATGCCGGATGACGCGATTGAGCCTGTCGATGGGGCGCCGCCACTCCACTTCCCCGTAGCTTCCTCGGACCTCGAGCAAGCCGGCATGTATCAGTCAATGGCAAGTGCGGCACACGGCCAGCAGGTTGAACGCTTCGGTAGGGCCCCCCGCGGAACGCAAGACCACGTGGTGGATGTGGTCGTCCGGGCTCGAGCAGTGGGGATTCGAGCAGACCACCCCGTCCCGCAGCAGGACCTTGCGTCGCAGGGCAGCCGGCGTCGGGCCGCTCCGGCCGCATCCGGGGGATCCCCGTGGCCCGCCTGGGCCGCAAGGACCTGCTCGCAGAGCAAGAGCATCGCATCCTCGAGCCCACTTCCTGGCAGCCGAGTTTCTCGGCCACCTGCTCGCCGTAGAGTCGCATCACTTTGCGGAACTTCTCGTACTGGGAAGCCGTCAGTTGGAGGGCCACCCGCCGCCCGAGGGCCGGCAGGCCGTAGCCCCGTTCTCGGGGCCGGTCGCGGCCCTTCCGCTTGGCCTCCCGGTTTCCTGCCGCACTTGTTCGGCGGTCTTCTCCGCAGCGAAGCGCTGCCGCTCCACCTCGCTTTCCGCCGTTGCCATGCCGACGATGGCCCGCAGCGCCGACCAGCAGATCTCCCCCGCGGCGAAAGCCTCGAGTCAGCGCGGCAACTCGTCCGGCGCTCGCGCGACTTTGATCAGGGCATAGATCTCCGACCGGCGAAAGCCGAAGGTCTTGTCCGCGTAAGCCGCGACAGAGGGAAAGCCAAGCTCGAAGTCATCGCGGCTCTCGTAAAAAATGGGCAGCGCCTGGGCCAGGGCCAGCCGCCCGCGGTTGCCGACCCTGTGATCTTCGAGGGCATGCAGGTGGAGCTACGCGGGAGAAAAGGTGGAGCAAGCAGCGGCTTCGGCGGACAGGTGGGAATCGATGGACATGGAGAACCTCGCTAGAATCAGCCCAGGCAGCTTGAAACAAATACATCCCAGCGTTGCAAAACCACGGGTCCACTTTCCCGCCTCGAGCTGGCGTAGAGGTGGGTTCTCGCCCAGATAGCGGATCTCCACCGCTGGTCCGGGAACTTCACCGCCCGTGAACTCTGGAACCAGATGGATACCTGCCGTCATTCGCCAGATATAGCCCATCAACAGTCGTTCCCGGAGAAACCAGAGCCTAGTTTCTGCAACTGCGGAGTACAGAACTTCTATGGGAGTCAAGGCGAGACTCAAAGGCGATGGAATTATGATTCTCAGCAGTGCAAACTCGGTGCTGGAAGCCCTCGGCCCTGTGTGGGCTCTCGGTCCCGAAACGAATGCCCGCTCGTGCAACTGGAGGGCGGATCCCTCCGGCCGCCCGGCCGGCCAATCACTTCGTTCTGCTGGTTTGGCGCGGTTGCTAGAATTCACCACCTGTGACCTCTGGAGCCGATCGGTGGCTTGCCGGCATTCGCCGGATCCCGCCCGCGTAGGATCGATCATGGCGACCCGGGGGCGGTATTCTG
>JAUZRX010000112.1 GCA_030949985.1 Acidobacteriota bacterium | reverse complement strand
TTGTGATTTTTTGATGCCACGTGATCATTTTTGTGTCAATTTTTGACCCCGGGACCCCTCTGGACACACTCTGGAGGTCTAGCTATGGGGTACTTAAGGAGTATGGATCTATTTAGGTGGTATTCTAGACACTAGTAGTGGGATTATTAAGTAAACTAGGACTATATTAACCATGTGTTGGCTAGCTCGGTGCATCCCTCCTAGGAGAATGACTGCCTCATGACTGTCTAGACCTGGATTGGGTATAATTTATAGTATTTAGTTTTATATATTTATATAGATACTAGTTCTAGTGTTTATCATATGCAGGCTAGGAGTGTAAGTAGCTCTTAGTAGCTAGCAGCTGTTACGTAAGCAGTACACCTTCTAGAGGTAGGAGTACATATTAAATATAATAGGACTAAGTGACAACATAACTAGACGTAACTACTAAACCACTAGAGTAAGATGGTAGGTCTAGTCGGGTATACAAATATAGTAAATAAGGATAGTCTCACCTAGTTGGACTACATCTGTAGGTGCTTAGGTCAGGAGGTCTCTGTGGTCGGTGGAGGCCACTTCCATCCGGTGGGAGGTAGGTCTGGAGGCCTAGGCTTGGCTACTCACTCCTAGGAGGTCAGGACTGCCTAGGTCGGGTGGTCTGGTCTGGGGTGGTCGTCTCGTCGGGAGGGTGAGAAGGTCTAATGGGTCTTGGATTTTTAGGAGGAGGAATACGTAGTATTCCTCTTCTTTAGTACCCTTGGTTCGATGGACCTGACCCAGTAAGTAGGTGTTTTGTGTAAAATAGTAAAGTAGTAAATAGTAACATTATTAGTAGTGACTTCACTGTAAATATCCATACCTACAGGATCACAACAGGCATCGAAATTAGGTAAGAGGTGCTCTCCAGGAAGGTAGTGATTTCTGTACAGTATTGTGAAGTGCTCTAACGGAGTTCTTACGTAGTAGCATATGAATGATTAGGTACAATTCTAGGAGGTGGTCCCGAGACACCTTCCGGAGGTTGAAAGACTCGAACCAGCTATCCTATGTGAGTAATGAATATCTTAAGTGTATGTGAGTCACAGTGAGAGCTCCTTTCTGGTGGTTCTGTGTAACGCCTTTTGAACTGGGTAGTTTTCACAGCATACTACCCTGAGACGGGTGGAGTTCTTACACCCGAATAAAATGGAAACCGAATGTCACGCTAGTTTTGAATAGTAGCAGGTCTTCGTTTTGTGGTACTCTACTACCAAAGGACTCTAAAACCATGGGGTCATTTTGGTAGAAAGGTGAAACGTTTTGATGTCTCTATAGAAGTAGCTTAGCGGCGGTGACTACCTTAAATCCGTAACGCTGTTTTGTAGGGTCTAGGTAGTCGATCTTAACCGGAAATCATGACCTTCTGACCTGTCCTCTCGAGAGGTTGATCAGGTGCTATATAGAAAACAACGGAGTTTAGGTTGACGAGATAGTCGATCTTAAGCGATTTCGTGTTTTGACAGAAGTGAGAGAGGGGCCACTGGCTCCACAAATCTTACTATGTTTTTTGCACACGAGGTCTAGGATTGCCATGATTTCGATGTCAAAAAGTGGTCATTTTGTCAAAATCACACATTTTGGGTCATTTTCTCTTAAGT
>JAUZRX010000111.1 GCA_030949985.1 Acidobacteriota bacterium | reverse complement strand
GACACCGGCCCGGGCCTCCTGGTCGGCGCCGGCGACCGCCTCCGCCGCCTGCCTGGCGTTGGCGGCCACCTCCCGGGCGCTGACGGACATCTGGTTCATGCCGGCGGCCAGCATCGCAGTCTGCTCGTGCAGCAGCCGGGTGGCGGCCGCGGCCTCCCCCGTCGCCCGGTTCAGTCCCTCCGTGGTCTGACCCAGGGTGCGGGAGGCCTCCTCCATCCGTCCGGCGACGGCGATGGTCTCCGCCCTGGCGGCCTTCAGGGCCAGGCCGAGGGTGCCGAACTCGTCGGTACGGCCGGTATAGACATATTCGGCCAGCCTGCGGTCGGCATTGCCGATGGTCTCGCCCGCCCGTGCCACCAGTCGCTGCAGCGGGCGGGTGAGCAGACGGGCGCCGCCCCAGCCGAACCCGGCGGTGAGCGCCAGCGCGACCGCTTTCCATGCCATGGTGGTATCGACCACGCCGACCAGCAGCAGGGGCATCGCGCTCCCCAGGGAGAGGAGCCACAGGCGGAGGCGGAAAGAGGGGGTCGCCCGCAGCCGGCGCCGGCCCGACCCGCCCTCGCGGAGGCCGCGGTAGAGCGCCTCCGCGCGGCCCACCGCCTCCGCTTCCGGGCGGACCCGCACCGACTGGTACTCGACGGGCTCGCCGTCCCGGTACACCGGACTGGCGAAGGCATCCACCCAGTAGCGATCCCCGTTGCGGCAACGGTTCTTGACCATCCCGATCCACGGCCGGCCGGTCTTGAGCGTCTTCCACAGGTCCTCGAAGGCCGCCTGCGGCATGTCGGGATGACGGACGACATTGTGGCTCTTGCCGACCAGTTCCTCCTCGGGGAAGCCCGAGACCCGCAGGAAATCCGGGCTCACACTCTTGATGACGCCACTCAGCTCCGTGGTGGAGAGGATGATGTCGTCCTCGCGTACCGGCTCTTCGCGGCCGGTGACCGGCAGATTCAGTTTCATGTTTCCCACCTCCTGTCGAATGTCCGTCTCGTTGCCGGGATACCGGCCCCCATCCGCACCGGGGCCTGCGGGCCTCATACCGGATGGCGGCCCGCATCCCCGCCCACGGCGGTTTCACGTCGTGGGGGGCCCCTTCGCATCTCCAGGTCCGGCCCATGAAAAAAGGCGCTGGGGGCGGCGGTTCCGTCACCGCCGCCCCCAGCGCCTTCGCCTGCCGCGCCCGTCCGCGCGTCCGGCAAGGCCCTCCCGGGCTCGGTCCGTACCGGGGATGCGCCTCCCCGTGTGTGCTGGTTATCGGGCCTGCCGGCGTGGACTTCAGCCCGGCCGGCAGGCCAACTGAAGCGTTCGGTCTTGCCGCTCGCCGCGGTCCCGTCCGGGGCTCAGGACCCGGGCAACACCTGGCGAATCACCTTCA
>JAUZRX010000110.1 GCA_030949985.1 Acidobacteriota bacterium | reverse complement strand
GAGGCATCGGGCGGGGACGGCTCGGTCGGCTCGGCCGGATCCGTCGGCAGACGACCTTCGGGGCGAACGTCGACCTGCAGGACACCGAAGCTCATGGGCGCCGGCAGGACGATCTCCTGACTTTGCCACGTGAAGCGCCGGGCCTCGGTGTCGACGGCGTCCAGCTCATAGATATCGTTGCCGAGTCGCACGTAGGTACGGTCGGTGGACAGATCGTAGATCTGCTCGTCCGCCCGGGCGATCTCCGGCAGGTCGGTCATGTACAGGCCATCGCCGCGCTGCATGATTGCCAGCCCACGCGCCGTGCCGACCCGGCACAGGAGCATGTCGCGATGGCTGGTCAGCCGGAAAACGGTGGGATCGAAGGCCTCCCACTGGTCCGGACGGATGAAGGGTGCGGAGACGTTGGTGAAGCCCCGCCCGTCGAAGCGCAGGATGCCGTTGCGTGTTGCCACCCAGACGGCATCGAGGGCCGTGTGTACGGCGCGCCACGTCTCGACCGGTACGGAGATGGGCAGAGGGGTCAAGGCCATGCTCGACGGATGGACGCCGTCGAGCAGGAAGGGCCGATCCCGGGTGAAGATCAGTACGGAGGTGCCGAAGACCGCCAGCGCCGTGACCGGCACGGGGACGGAATAGGCGGAGGATGGCGGCCATGCGTGAGGCTGGTAGGGTTCACTGAACCGGATGGTCCGGCCGGTCACGCCGACGAGCGCGCCAGAGCCGTGCAGATGCAGGAACCGCAGGTCCTGCGGAGGCGGCAGCCAGTCGATGGAGGGCAAGGCGGGCTGGAACGGCAGCAGGTCGTCCCGCACGGTATCCTCCATGGACACCGTCTCCACCGGCAGCTCGGCCACCATACGGTAGGTGTAGGCGTTGTCGGCGGTCGCCGTCCGGTAGACCCGGACCCGGTCGACGGGGCTGGCGACGCCGGTGTAGGAGCCGGGCAGGGAGACGTACCAGCGGGCATCGGCGAAACCGGTGACAACGGTCGGCGGCGACGGCGCGCTCTCCTCGCCGTAGGTCGTGACATAGGTATAGACGTAGGCGCGCACGACCGTCTGCGCCGTGCCACCGGATGGCGAGACCGAGGGGGCAACCGCCGGCGCCGTGACGCCGAGCTCATGGG
>JAUZRX010000109.1 GCA_030949985.1 Acidobacteriota bacterium | reverse complement strand
TGAGCGCTCTCAGCTTGGGCTGCCACGATCGAGCTACTCCTACGAGCCGAGGGTGGAGACCGATTTGAGCCTACGACTGATGCGACGGATTGACGAGGTCCATCTGAATATTCCATTCTACGGCATCCGGCAAATGGCCGTCCACCTCTGCCGGGAGAGATTCGAGGTCAATCGAAAGCGGGCGCAGCGACTGGTGCGAAAGATGGAAGTGGTCGCGATCCATTCAGCACCACGGACGACGGTGGAGGCCCCGGAGCACCGCAAATATCCGTATCCGCTACCAAATTTCGCGATGGATCGCCCTGACTAGGTTTGGTGCGCCAGCATAACCTACATTCCGATGAGGCACGGGTTCCTGTACTTGATGGCCGTCACGGACTGGATGAGCCGCGACGTCCTCTCGTGGGAGCTGTCGAACACACTGAGTAGCCACTTCTGCGATGACAGCCTCGAGCGGGCCCTGGGTGGCGGTTGCCCGGAGAGTTTCAAAACGGACCAGGGCTCGCAGTTTACGACGGAAGCCTTCACGTCGATACTCGACGACAGGGTATCGCGATCAGCATGGACGGAAAAGTGCGGGCTCTCGACAAAGTGTTCATCGAACGGCCCTGGCGGTCCCTCAAGTACGAGGAGGTTTGCCTTCAAAGGTACAGGGACGGCTTCGAGGCCGCCGACAGCATCGGCCACTACCTGGCGTTCTACAACAACGAGCGACCACATCAGGGACTCGCCGATCGAACACCCTACGAGGGGTGCACATCCCTGACTCGGGTAAGCGCATGATGAGCCCGCGCGATCCACATATGGAAATCCTCCCAAGGTCCCCTCCTTTGCGTTTACCCTGTGGATAACCCTCCGCTTCGCTCCGAGTTCCACACAGCGCAGGCGCCTGCTGCTGGACGCCCTCTCGGATTCACCTTAACTCGCCCCGGGGACTGTCCAACGATTGGGCTCCACCTCAAACCAGAATGTCTGAAACTCGTCTCCCGGCTGCGTGCCGCGTTGGCGGTTGAGGTCGTTGCTCATCGGCCAACCTCTAGCGCGACAATTGACTACTAGCCGGACATCAGCCAACCTAAGGGGCATTCCCAGACAGAGCGCTGAATCACCATAATACGGGAGCGGCGGCGCATTGAAGAAGTTGAGCGGCTAGCGACTTTGATTGGCTCCGCGGCCGATGGTTTAGCCGCCGATGTTTACTTTGCTGCGTACCCGTAACCAATTGTCTCAT
>JAUZRX010000108.1 GCA_030949985.1 Acidobacteriota bacterium | reverse complement strand
CACCCACGTTCTGCAGGCGGGCCCCCTCGCCGTCTCCAGCCCCCTCGACCACCTCCCTTCCGATCCCCAGCCGTAGCAGGTGGGGGAGGGGGCGTGGGGCCGGTGGCGGGCCGCTATGCGGAACGGTGTAGCGCGGTGGGTTTGATGGGGTTGCGGGTTGGGGTGGGGGCGAAGGTGTTGACATCGTGGGGATTGGGCTGGAAGAATCAAGCTGGCGAGCCGTTTGGTGGGGGAGCTTCGTGGAACCAGAGAACGCCGAATGCCCGCTTACGAAGAACGGCCGACTTCGAGTTCGGCGGACAAGGGACATGAAGGCGCGAGAGGCTGACTTGTTTCCGTCAGACGTGGCGCAGAAGCTGAAGACCTACGTCTACAGGCTCATCGACCCGCGCAATGGGGAGACCTTCTACGTTGGCAAGGGTAAGGGCAATCGTGTGTTCAGCCACATCCGTGCCGAGCAGGACCTCGAAGGCGATGAGATCGACAACAAGCTCAAGCGCATCCGAGAAATACGGCTCGCCGGGTTCGAGGTTGCCCACGTGATTCACCGCCACGGCATGGATGAGAAAACGGCCTTCGAAGTCGAGGCCGCGCTCATCGACGCGTACCCGGGACTCACCAACATGGTCGGCGGAACCGGCGGCAGCGACTACGGGGCCATGCACGCCAAGGAGATCATTCGCCGCTACTCTGCCGAACCGGCGGTCTTCCGACACAAGGCGTTGCTCATCAGCGTCAACAGGAGCGCGGCCGAGCGATCGTTGTACGACGCAACGCGTTACGCGTGGAAGATCAGCAAGGCGAAGGCGCGACAAGCTGAGGTCGTCCTCGCCACCATGCAGGGCCTGATCGTAGGCGCATTCATCGCGCACGAGTGGCTGGAGGCGACGGCAGCGAACTTCCCTGGTCGCGCGGAGGGCGACGGGGCGCCAGGCCGTTTCGGCTTCGTCGGAGAGGAAGCGCCCGAGGACCTGAAAAGGCTCTACGTCGGAAAGCGGGTGCCCGACGAGTATCGAAAGCGTGGCGCAGCGAACCCGATCAAGTACACCTGGAGCAAGGAGGCGAAGGCCGCCGAACAAGCCGATGCAGACGGACGGCCGCTTCGCGGCCGCCGCTGATCGGTAAGGCGTTCGGTGGCCAGAAAGGTTCAGTAGGAATGGTGACAGCCTTCATCTCGTACTCCTGGGATAGCGATGAACACAGAGACTGGGTCCTTGCTCTGGCGACCCGCCTGCGGAGCGACGGAGTCGAGACCGTGCTGGATCAGTGGCACCTCGTGCCGGGCGACCAGCTGCCGGCATTTATGGAAAAGGCGGTTCGCGAATCAGATTACGTGTTGATCGTCTGCACGCCTCGCTACAAAGAGAGATCAGAACGCCGCGTCGGTGGCGTCGGATACGAGGGTGACATTATTACTGGCGAGGTGCTCACCACTGGGAACCAGCGAAAGTTCATACCGCTACTCAGACTTGGAGAGTGGGGCCAGTCCGCTCCAAGCTGGTTGGCCGGGAAGTACCACGTTGATCTCCGTGGGCACCCATACGGCGAAGCCCGCTACCAAGACCTGATAACAACTCTGCTCGGTACCCGCCCACAGGCACCTCCGACTGGGCCCGCCGTTGGCCGCCCGACGCCAAGCGCGGCGCGAGGAGGCGGAGTGGCCGCACAAAGTTCGTCTGAGCCGCAAACGTTCGAACCGATTCGAATAGCCAGAGTCATCGTTGATAAGGTTGGCGCGCCGCGCAACGACGGAACGCGCGGGAGTGCGCTGTATGCTGTCCCGTTTAGATTCTCTCGGCGACCGCCGTCGGACTGGGCGCAGCTCTTTCTTGAGGCGTGGGACCGCCCCCCGCGTTTCACGTCGATGCATCGGCCGGGCATCGCGCGAATCTACGGTGACAAGGTCGTTCTGGGCGGTACGACCGTCGACGAGGTCGAGAGGTACCACAGGGAGACGCTGATCCTTGCCGCCGAAGAGGCGAACAAGGCGTACGTGGAACTGCAAACACGGCGTCGCGCAGAGGAGGAGCGCGAGCGGGCACGTGCCGATGCACACAAGAAGAGCGTTGAAGGTGCCGCCAAGCGCCTCAAGTTCTAAGCGACAGCGCAGTTGGTCGCCGAACAACAGCATGCAGCGGACGGCGCTGCGCGCCGCCGATGATGCCGAAGCCGTTAGCTGCACGAACAGGAAAAAATTATGACCAAACGCAAAGGGCCGGAGTTTCTGCGATTTTGTGTTCCTATAATAGAAGTGCTTCGCGAACTTGGTGGTTCTGGACGGCCTGCTGAAGTGACCGATCTGGTTATTGAGCGGATGAATATCCCGGAAGATGAGCAGGAAATTACAAATAAAAATGGTGGGTCACGCATTCGTAATCAGGTTGCTTGGGCAAGATTTTACTTGGTTAGGGCCGGATTGCTCAGTTCGTCCCAACGTGGAGTCTGGGGGTTAACTGAAAAAGGGGCAAACGTAAACTTGAATGATGAGTTTGTCCTCGAATTATTCCGGGAAGTTCATCAACAATTTATTGAGGAACGCAAGGCACGTAAATCTGCTGAGAAAATAGTCGAAGAAGACGATGCGGATGCGAGTGGCACTGAGGTTGACGCCGATTACAAGGTAGAACTTTTGTCAATGCTGCAATCTCTTCCGCCAGAAGGTTTTGAGCGAATTTGCCAGCGACTGTTACGTGAGTCAGGTTTTCAGCAGGTTACTGTTACCGGAAAAACCGGAGACGGAGGGATTGATGGTCATGGCATACTGCAAATCAATCCGATTGTTTC